>JAISYM010000038.1 GCA_031269875.1 Synergistaceae bacterium | reverse complement strand
TGGAGCGCGGTCAGGTACTGGCGAAGCCCGGCAGCATAAAGCCGCACAAGAACTTCAAGGGCGAGGTATACGTCCTGAAGAAGGAAGAGGGAGGCCGTCACACGCCGTTTTTCTCCGGCTACAAGCCCCAGTTCTACTTCCGCACGACAGACGTGACTGGAGAGATCAGGCTTGCGGAGGGAGTGGAGATGGTAATGCCCGGAGACAGCAGCACGTTCGAGGTAAAGCTGATTGCGCCGATAGCGATGGAACCAGGTTTGCGTTTCGCGGTGCGCGAGGGCGGCAGGACGGTCGGCGCGGGCGTCGTAACGGAGATACTCGAATAAACCTGATTCCGGCGCAAAGAGATAAGGAAACGCTGATTAATTCGCCCGAACGGCGGCATGGGCATCTTGCGGCAAATCAGCTTTTCCGTAACGGCGAGTTTGAGTTATTCAGCGGGAGTCGCCGGCTTATCACCGCAAATGTTTGTAAATTGATCCCTGGAGGGAACTGATTTGGCAAAGAATATACGAATCAAATTAAAGGCATTCGATCACCGCGTTCTGGACGCTTCAGCGGTTCAGATAGCCGACACAGCCGGCAGGACGGGAGCGAAGGTTTTCGGTCCCATCCCTCTGCCGACCGAGAACAAGAAGTTTACGATACTAAAGTCCCCGCACAAGGACAAAGACGCGAGGGAACAGTATGAAGTCAGGACACATAAACGCCTGATCGACATAATCGATCCGACACAGAAGACTATGGAGGCGCTCATGCAGCTGAACCTTCCTTCTGGAGTCGACATACAGATTAAGCTGTAGAGCATTGTAAGGCGCTCGTAAACCGCTTGGTCTGAAAGGAGTGAAGGTAATGAGCATTGGTGTTCTGGGGAAAAAAGTGGGAATGACGCAGGTCTTCGACGCTGAGGGCAAAGCTGTGCCTGTAACGGTGATAGAGGCGGGGCCTTGCTCAGTCGTCGAGATTCGCACCCCGGAAAAGAACAGCTACTCCGCCGTTCAGTTGGGTTTTGCGGAGGTAAAGCCTAACGGCTTGAATAAGCCCCGTAAGGGCTATTTCGATAAGAAGGGCATCGCGCCTAAGCGATGGCTCAGGGAATTTCGCGTCGACGACGCGTCGGGTTACACAGTCGGCCAGGAGATCTCCGCGTCCCTTTTCGAGAGCGGAGAGATCGTAGATGTCCGCGGCACGAGCAAGGGCAAGGGATACGCCGGAGGTATGAAGCGGCATCACTTCTCCGGCGGGCCGGCGAGTCACGGCGCTTCAAAAGTACACAGGAAGCCGGGTTCGAGCGGCGCAAACAGCTACCCCGGGCACATTTTCAAGGGCAAGAAGATGGCCGGACGCATGGGCGGCGAGCAGGTCACGACGAAGGGGCTCACGGTTTTTTCCGTTGACGCGGAGAATAACCTCATCCTCATTCGCGGCTCGGTGCCCGGAGCGAAAGATCAGCTCGTCCTGATATATAAGACTGCTCTCTGTGAGCAGAAGGCTTAGGGCGGGGAGGCGGAAAAAATGCCAGTCGTCAAACAGGTAAATATAAACGGCGATGTGATAGGGGACTTCGAGCTCTCCGGGAGTATATGGGAAGCCCCCGTCCACGTCCCGGCGATGCATCAGGTCGTGGTGGCGCAGCTCGCTAACAAGCGGGTTGGCACGCATAACACAAAGGACCGCGGCGACGTTCGCGGAGGCGGCCGCAAACCTTGGCGGCAGAAGCACACGGGAAGGGCGCGCTCCGGCAGCACCCGCTCTCCGTTGTGGGTAGGCGGTGGCGTGGCTCATGGGCCGCATCCGCGCGACTATCATCAGAAAGTGAATAAAAAAGTTCGCAGAATCGCGCTTCGGAGCGCCCTCACCCTTAAGGCGCAGGAGGGTGGCGTGTTCGTAATCGATAATTTTGCCCTCGAATCTCCGAGGACCAAGACGTTCGTTTACTTTCTGGAAAAGCTCGACTGCGCCGCAAAGCCGCTGTTTCTGATACACGAGAGCAACGCGGCCGTCTCAAAATCGGTGAAGAACATTCCTGGCGCCCATGTACTGCACGTAGACAGCGTCAACGTCTATGACCTTCTCAACCACAAGAAGCTCATAGCGACTCCCCAGGCCGTCAGAAAACTCGAGGAGGTGTTCGGGGTATGATAGCCTTAGCGCATGACATCATCGTTCGTCCGGTCGTGACCGAGAAGAGCAGCAGGCTGATGTCCCATAACAAGTACACTTTTGAGGTTCTCCCGCAGGCCAACAAGATAGAGATTCGGCGTGCGGTCGAGGAGGTCTTCAAGGTGAAGGTGACGAGCGTGCACACGGTCAATATGCCCTCCAAACCCAAGAGGATGGGCAAATTTTTAGGACGCTCGCGCTCGTGGAAAAAGGCCATTGTCACTCTGGCACCGGGAGAGCGCATCGAATTCTTCGAAGGCGCGGGCGCGTAGGAGGGAAATGAGATGGGCATAAAGAAATATCGTCCTACAACGCCAGGGCGCCGCTTCATGACCAGCCCGGATTACGCCGAGATCACGAAGACCTCTCCCGAACGCAGCTTGGTGGAGTCTTTGAACCGTGCCGGGGGACGCAACAATACCGGCAGGATCACAATGCGTCATCGCGGCGGCGGGGCAAGGAAGCTTTACAGGATCATAGATTTTAAGCGCGACAAGACGGGCGTCCCCGGAAAGATCGCCTCTATCGAGTACGATCCCAACCGCTCCGCCCGCATCGCTCTCGTGAACTACGCCGACGGAGAGAAGCGGTATATCATCGCTCCTTCCGGTCTCAAGGTCGGGGATCCAGTAACGGCCGGGCCTAATTCGGACATAAAGCCGGGCAACGCGCTTAAACTTCGCGACATACCGGACGGAACCGTGATACACAACATAGAGCTCGAGCCTGGGCGCGGCGCTGTTTTGGCGCGTTCGGCGGGAGCTTCCGCCCAGCTGATGGCGAAGGAGGGCAAGTATGCCTTCGTCAGGATGCCGTCGAGCGAACTCCGGCTCATACTGTTGGAGTGCAGGGCGACGATCGGGCAGGTCGGCAACGAGGATCACGAAAACATAGTGTACGGAAAAGCGGGCCGCACGCGCTGGAAGGGCCGCAGGCCCCACGTTCGCGGCATGGTTATGAACCCCGTCGACCACCCCATGGGCGGCGGCGAGGGGCGCAGCAAATCCCATAAACACCCTGTTTCTCCGTGGGGAACACCCGCGAAGGGTTATAGAACGCGCAAGCGCAAGCCGTCGGATAAGTTCATCGTCCGCAGGCGCAGCAAGTAGTCGGGGAGGTATCTTAAGATATGGCTCGTTCACTTAAAAAGGGACCGTATGTTGATCCGAAACTCCTTAAGCGCATAGAGGACATGAATGAAACCGGCAAGAAAAGGGTCATCAAGTCTTGGGCGCGACGTTCGAGCATCACGCCCGAAATGATAGGACATACGATAGCGGTTCACAACGGAAAAATTCACATACCCGTATATGTCAGCGATAACATGATCGGACACAAACTTGGCGAGTTTGCCCCAACGCGTAAGTTTGGCGGACATGCGGGTCAGGAACGCTCCTCGAAGGTAAAGAGGTAAGAAGATGGCGACCGAAGCGAAAGCAATGGCATGGCAGGTTCGCATATCGACCGACAAGGCGCGTCAGGTTCTGGAACTTATCAGGGGCAAAAAAGCGTCTGACGCGGTCGTGGCTTTGAAGTTCACTCCGAACAGAGGCGCCAGGTATATAGAGAAGGTGCTTAAGAGCGCGCTTGCCAACGCGGAGCACAATATGGGGCTCGACATTGACAAGTTGACAGTTGTCGGCGCCACAGCGGATCAGGGGAGCTATATGAAAAGGTTCCGCCCTGTTTCTCATGGCCGGGCGCACGCTTTCAGGCATCACACGAGCCACATCACCATTGTTGTGGCAGAAAAATAAGGAGGGCTGAACAGTGGGTCAAAAAGTTCACCCGGTAGGTTATCGTCTGGGGGTCATTTACGATTGGGAGTCGCGTTGGTACGCTTATGGGCGCAACTACGCGAAAAACCTGCACGCTGACTTAACGCTTCGTAAATGGCTCAAGAAACGCTGGGCAAACGCCGGCATCAGCAGGATAGAGATAGAGCGCATCGGAAACGTCATGCGGTTTACGGTTTTCACGGCTCGCCCCGGCGTGGTGATAGGCAAGGGCGGTTCTGAAATTCAGGCGATACGCGACGAATTGCAGTCGATGACCGGCAGCCGGATAATGATTAACATCCAGGAGATAAAGAGTCCCGACAGCGAGTCGCAGGTCGTAGCCGAGGGCGTGGCCTCCGCGCTGGAGCGGAGGATCAGCTTCCGCAGGGCTATGAAGCAGGCTATATTCCGCGCGATGAAATCCGGAGCGCTGGGCATAAAGATACAGACCGCCGGAAGGCTTGGCGGAGCTGAGATCGCTCGAACGGAGTGGTATCTGGAGGGACAGCTTCCCCTTTCTACGCTCCGCGCGGATATCAACTACGGTTTCGCCGAGGCGCACACAATCTACGGAGTGATCGGCGTCAAGGTTTGGATTTACAAGGGCGAGGTCATGCAGCGCCCGCTCGTAATGGAGCCGGAGGCTCAAGCGGCCTCGGCGCCTAAGGAGAGGAGGTAGCGAGCGATGCTGTCGCCAAAGAGGGTGAAGTACCGCAAGCCGCACCTTACTCCTTTGCGGGGCATCTCAAAGGGCGCGACAAAGGTCGACTTCGGAGAGTACGGTCTGCAAGCATTGGAGAACGGGTGGATTACGGCCAGACAGATAGAAGCGGTTCGCGTCGCGATATCCCGCAAGATGAAAAAGGGCGGGAAAATATGGATAAGGATATTCCCGGACAGGCCCGTTACGGAGAAGCCGCTTGAAACACGTATGGGCAAGGGAAAGGGAAATGTAGAATATTGGACCGCCGCGGTGAAGAGGGGACGCGTGATGTTCGAGATTGAAGGCGTTTCGCGCGATATCGCGGAAGCCGCTTTCCGCACGGCGTCATTCAAGCTCCCCATTAAGGTAAAACTCCTGGCGAGAGAGGGAGTGGGTGTTTGATATGGAATCGAGAGAACTGCGTGAGTTGACCCTTGACGAACTTGGCGAGAAGCACCGCCAGTTCAAGGAGGAACTCTTCAATCTCAGGTTTCAGAACGCAATAGGACAGCTGGGCAACACCAGCCGTATTAAGGAAGTCCGCCGGACGATCGCGAGGATTCTCACCGTGATGAGGGAGAAAGAAATCGCGCGCGGACGCGCGGGAGTAAGGGGGTAATTCGCGATGGAGGAACGAACTCCTCATCGTAAGGTCAGGACGGGCATAGTTACGAGCGATAAGATGGACAAGACCGTGGTCGTCAGGGTAGATCGAACGTCAAAGCACCCGCTCTACGGAAAGCCGGTCCTTAAGGTAAAGAAGTACATGGCTCACGACGAGGCCGGCGAGTGCCGCGTTGGAGACAAGATTATCATCGAGGAGACGCGTCCGCTGAGCCGCCACAAGAGATGGCGAGTGAGCGAGATCGTCGAGCGCGCGCCGATTTTGGGCGTTGCGGAGGTGGATGAATAAATGATTCAGCTTCGCACAGTCCTCAACGTGGCGGATAACTCCGGCGCCAAGAAGATACTATGCATACAGGTCAAAGGCGGCTCTTTCCGCAAGGTCGGCTCTGTAGGCGATGTGATCGTCGCCTCCGTGAAGGAGGCCATACCGAACAGCAACGTCAATAAGGGCGATGTCATCAAGGCGGTTATAGTCCGTACCAAAAAGGAAGTCCGCCGCAGGGACGGCTCATACGTCCGGTTTGACGACAACGCGGCCGTTTTGATTGACAATAACGGAGACCCAAAGGGCACTCGTATCTTTGGGCCGGTAGCGAGAGAACTCAGGGAGAAGCGGTACATGAGAATCGTATCGCTTGCGCCCGAGGTCGTTTAAGGAGGCATGTGACATGTCTAAGATGCGCCTTCGCAAGGACGACCGCGTTTATGTAATCTCAGGCAAGGACAAGGGCAAAGAGGGTAAAATTCTTCGCAGGGACGTAGCCAGGGATATGATAATTGTGGAAAACGTCAATATGGTCACTAAAAACGCCAAACCGACACAGAAGAACCCAAGGGGCGGCCAGATAAAGATGGAGGCTCCGTTTCACGCCTCCAACGCAATGCTCGTCTGCCCGTCATGCGGCAAACCGACGAGAGTTTCGAGAGCTTTCCTTGACAACGGCGCCAAGGTCCGCGTTTGCAAAAAATGCGGAGAAGTCGTTGACAAGGTATAGGGAGGAGAGACGAAGATGACTCCGCGTCTCCTGGAGAAATATAAAAAAGAGGTCGCGCCGCGCCTGAAGAGCCAGTTCAACTACAAGAGCCCGATGGAGCTGCCGAACCTCGTGAAGATAGTGGTAAATATCGGGGTGAGCGAGGCTAAACTCGATATGAAATATATGGAGGCCTCGATCAACGAGCTCACGACCATAACGGGCCAAAGACCGATGATGAAGCGTGCCCGCAACTCCGTGGCCGGCTTTAAAGTTCGCGAGGGAATGCCCGTGGCTTGCTGTGTTACGCTCAGAAGCGTCAGGATGTGGGAATTTGCCGACAGGCTGATCAGCGTCGCTCTGCCGCGCATCAAAGACTTTCAGGGTGTAGCGCGCAGGGGATTCGACGGCAGGGGTAATTACAATCTCGGCCTGAGAGAGCAGCTTCTCTTCCCTGAGATCGAATACGACAAGGTGATCCGTATGCGCGGAATGAACGTCACTTTTGTGACGACGGCCCGCACGGACGAGGAGGCCTACGCGCTTTTGGCCGAACTCGGTATGCCTTTCAGCAGATAGGAAGGAGACTCGGTATGGCGCGCAAGAGTTTGAGGAATAAGGCTCAAAAGGAGCCGAAGTTCAAGGTAAGAAAGTACAACCGTTGTCCCATTTGCGGTCGCCCGCGCGGGTACATCAGGATGTTCAATATGTGCCGTTGCTGCTTCAGAAGTCTGGCGCGCGAGGGAAAGATTCCCGGCGTCGTCAAGTCGAGCTGGTAGAGCACGAAGGGAGGATCAACTAAGGATGCATGTCACAGATCCTGTGGCCGATATGCTCACGCGTATCCGAAACGCTAACGTCGTGTATCACGAGATGGTGGATATGCCGTTGAGCAAGCTTCGCCTGGAGATTGCACGTATTCTAAAGGACGAGGGCTACATAAGGAACTATAAAACTGTCACTGATCCCAAATTGCCGGTATCGACGCTTCGCGTCTACATGAGCTACGGAGCGGGACGCGAGAGGGTAATTCAGGGGCTCCGGCGCATCAGCAAGCCGGGCCGCCGGATTTACGTTCACAAAGAGGACGTTCCGAAGGTAATGGGCGGTCTTGGTATCGCTCTCATATCGACTTCTAACGGTCTTATGACCGACGCAGAGGCGCGTAAGCGCGGACTCGGCGGAGAAGTAATGTGCTACGTCTGGTAGGGGGGTTTTGAATGTCGCGTATCGGACGCAAACCTATTCCACTGCCAAAGGGCGTGGACGTTAAGATAGAAGGAAACGGCGTCACTGTGAAGGGAACGAAGGGCGCGCTTTCCTTTGGGATAATGCCCAATATTTCTGTGACGCTGGAGGATGGCAGCCTGTCGGTTTCCCGCGCGAACGACGAAAAGAGCGTACGCGCCGCGCACGGGATGACCAGGGCGATATTGAACAATATGGTTGTCGGAGTCAGCCAGGGTTTCGAGAAAGTGCTGGAAATAATAGGGGTCGGCTACCGCGCGCAGATGCAGGGCAAAAACCTCGTTCTGGCGCTGGGCTTTTCACACCCCGTAGAGGTCGTTCCCCCCGACGGCGTGGAGTTTGCCGTAGAGGGGCCGACGAAAGTGCTGATCCGCGGCATCGACAAGCAGCTTGTCGGGCAGACAGCGGCGGACATAAGGGGCCACAGGCCGCCCGAACCCTATAAGGGCAAGGGAATCCGCTATGCTGGCGAGTATGTTATCCGCAAGGCCGGCAAGGCCGGCGGCAAATAGTGCGAGGTGAGAGAGCATGATTAAGATTCGCAGCCGTAACGAAATGCGCTTGCACCGCCACAGCCGTCTTCGCAAAAAGATATCCGGCACGCCGGAACGCCCGAGATTCTGCGTCTTTCGCAGCCTGAAGCATATTTACGCTCAGCTGATAGACGACGAGGCGGGGCATACGCTGCTTTCCGCGTCCTCGCTGGAAAAGTCCCTGGCCAGTACGCTCAAATCAGGCGGAGACCAGGAAGCGGCGAAAAATGTGGGCAAGCTCATCGCGGAGAGGGCTCTCGCGAACGGTATAACGACGGTCGTTTTCGATCGCGGAGGGCATATCTTTCAAGGACGAGTAAAAGTCCTTGCCGACGCCGCCCGTGAAGCTGGCCTGAAGTTCTAGGGAGGGAAGACGTTGGCAACGCAAAGAGAGACGAGTAAAAATTACAGCAGCAGGGGCATGGAGCTTACCGAACGCGTCGTTTCCATCAATAGGGTGAGCAAAGTTGTAAAGGGCGGCAAACGGTTCCGCTTCAGCGTTCTTGTGGTGGTAGGGGACGGTTTCGATCAGGTGGGAGTCGGAATGGGCAAAGCCCGTGAAATTTCCGAGGCCGTACGCAAGGGGATAGACCATGCCCGCAAGAACATGGTGGACCTCAAAAAGGTCGGCGCAACCATCCCGCATCCCATACAGGGCAAATTCGGCGCGGCTGAAGTACTTATCAGGCCCGCAGCCCCAGGTACCGGCGTTATCGCCGGCGCCGTAGTGAGGGCGATTATGGAGCTTGGCGGAGTGAAGGACGTGCTGACGAAGGTTATCGGCCGCACCTCCAACCCCATCAACGTAGCTTACGCCACATTCGAGGCGGTGAAGGGCCTTCGCACTCCAGAAGAAGTGCGCAGGCTTCGCGGCAAAGAGAGCCGCGTCACAGCACCGGCTTAGGAGGGTTTCTTATGCCTAAATTGAAGGTTACGTGGAAAAAGAGCGCTATAGGCCGTCCTGACAAGCAGGCCCGCACGATCAGGGCGCTTGGTCTGCGCAAGCTCAATCAGACCGTGGAGCACGAGGATTCCCCGCAGGTGCGGGGGATGATCCAGTCTGTCATCCACCTGCTTGAGCTAGAAGAGACGAATTAGGAGGTAAAATTATGAATCTCCATGATTTATCGCCGGTTCCCGGATCAAAGCGAAAGCCGAAGCGTCTTGGCATCGGCCTCGGCAGCGGTACCGGGAAGACAGCCGGCAAGGGACACAAGGGCCAGAAAGCAAGGGCCGGACACAGCGTAAGCCTGAGCTTCGAGGGCGGGCAGATGCCTATTTCCAGGAGGATACCGAAGAGAGGCTTCAGTAATTTCAGGCATAAGACGGATTACGAGACAGTCAACCTGAAGGAGATAGAGCTCCGCTTCGAGAGCGGCACGGTCGTATCTCCCGCGGAGCTTCACGCCTCCCGCCTCATAACGAATCCGTCTCGGCCCGTCAAGATTCTGGGCGACGGCGACCTGACCAAAGGCTTTACAATAAGGGCCGCCGCCTTCAGCGCGGCCGCGAAGGGCAAAATAGAGTCCGCCGGCGGAAAGGCCGAGGTGATCTAAGGTGATAGACGGGTTCCGGGATGCATTTCGTCTGCCTGACTTAAAAAGACGTATCCTCTTTACGATAGGTGCGCTTTTTCTCTACAGGCTGGGAGCGCACATTCCCACACCCGGCATCGACGCGTCAAGAATGGCGGAACTCTTTTCGCGAACTGACATCCTCGGTTTCCTGGATCTCTTTGCCGGCGGCTCGCTCAGGCGCTTCAGCATCTTCGCGCTCGGCGTGGCGCCTTACATCAATTCGAGCATAGTGATGCAGCTTCTGGTCGTCATAATCCCGGCCCTCGAAAAGATCCAGAAGCACGAGGGGGAGGACGGGCGCAAGAAAATCGTCCAGATGACAAGGTATGGGACCATATTCTTCGCGTTGATACAGGCAGTGGGCATGACGATGTGGCTTCGTAACGTCGGGGTCTTTACCGGCCGCGAACTCGACATGGTGATTGTGGTCTCTACCGTTACCACGGGGGCGCTCGTGCTTATGTGGCTTGGGGAAGTAATGAGCGACCACGGCATCGGCAACGGCGTTTCTCTTTTGATCTACGCCGGTATCGTAGCCAGGGTGCCGTCGGCGATCATTCAGACTCTGCGCGACGCCGGGAGCGGGGTGACGAACCCCATCGCCCTAGTCGTCGTAGTCGCGATAATGGTGGCGGTCGTAGCGGGCTGCGTCGTCTTGCAGGAGGGGCAGCGCCGTCTTCCGGTTCAATACGCGAAGCGCATGGTCGGCAACAAGATGTACGGGGGCCAGAGCACGTTCATACCGCTCAAGGTGAACACGGCGGGCGTCATTCCGATAATTTTCGCCTCGTCGGTGCTGCTCTTTCCATATACCATAGCCGGCTTCTTCAGCGGCAGGGTTGCGCAGGCCATTCAATCAGCTTTCTCGCCCTCGCATGTGGTATATATGCTCTTTCAGATACTGCTTATAGTCTTCTTTTCATATTTTTACACGGCGGTCGTATTCAATCCGGCCGATCTGTCGAACAATATGAAAAAATACGGCGGTTTCATACTCGGCATAAGGCCGGGCAAGCCTACGACGGACTATATTGAGAAGGTTATGAACAGGATAACATTGGGCGGCGCGGTATTTTTGGCGGCGATAGCCCTTATTCCGACACTTATCTCGACGATAGTGCGAACGAGCAGCTTCTATTTTGGAGGCACAGCCGTTCTGATTGTTGTGGGCGTCGCTCTCGACACGGTTCATCAGGTAGAGGGCCAGATGCTCATGCGCCACTACGAGGGTATATTGAAGCGCCGCAATAAGAGCGGCGGTCTCCTTTAGAGGCCCCAAGAGCGATGTCCGCGCGCGTGGTATTGCTGGGTCCTCCGGGGGCCGGAAAGGGAACTCAGGCCGCTAAAATAAAGGAAAAACGAAATATCGCGCATATTTCGACCGGCGATATCTTACGGGATAGCGTCAAGAGAAAGACAGAGATAGGCCTCGCGGCTAAGTCCTACATGGACTCGGGGCGCCTGGTGCCGGACGATCTTATGATCGGCATGATCAGGTCTCGGATGGTTCAAGGCGACATCGCCGCCGGCGGTTTTATCCTCGACGGTTTCCCGAGAACTACCGTCCAGGCTGAGGCGCTGGACAGGCTTCTGGAAGATATGTCCCTCTGCTTGGACGCCGCTCTGTTTCTTGAGATATCCGACGACGAAGTGGTGCGAAGGCTCACGAATCGGCGGGTATGTCCGTCCTGCGGCGCCATCTATAATGTCATCGTCCGCCCCACGAAGGCGGAGGGCATTTGCGACGCCTGCGGCGGCAGCGTAATCCAGAGAGATGACGACAAGGAGCAGGTTATTCGCAACAGGCTCATGGTTTACCGCGAGCGCACTTCACCCCTTATAGATTATTATGAGAAGAGGGGATTGCTGTATCGGGTCGACGGGGCCAAATCCAGCGACACGGCAGTACGGCTGCTCGAATCGATTGGAGTCATGTAAGGCATGATAACGCTTAAAAAACCGGCGGAAGTTGTAAAGATGCGGAAGTCTGGGCAAGTTGTGGCGGATATCCACAAAGCGATAAGGGATGTGATAAAGCCCGGAGTCGACACGCTGACGCTTGACGAGGTGGCGGAGAGCGTCTTGGCGCGCGAATCCGCCAAGGCCTCGTTCAAGGGATACAGGACTTTCGGGGCGAGGACGCCCTTTCCAAGCGCGATCTGCGTGTCGGTCAACGAAGAGGTCGTGCACGGAATGCCGAGCAGAAACCGCGTCCTCTCCGAGGGCGATATTGTCAGCATCGATGTGGGGGCTCAGGTGGACGGATATCACGGAGACGCCGCCTGCACTTACCCGGTCGGACGCATCTCTCCCGAAAGGGAGAAACTGCTTTGTGTAACGCGCAAGGCACTTTATATCGGTATTGAAAAGGCTGCGTCCGGTAACACGATCGGCGACATCGGATACGTCATCGAGCAGTGGGTGCTAGGCGAGGGGTGCGGCCTGGTTCGCGATTACGCCGGCCACGGCATAGGCCGCAAACTTCACGAGCCGCCGCAGGTGCCGAATCACGGGCAGCCGGGGTGCGGCCTCACCATAAGGCCGGGCCTGACGTTCTGCATCGAACCGATGGTGATGAGCGGTCAGGAGGCGGTGGAAAGCAGGGACAACGGGTGGACGGTCGTCACCTGCGATGGGTCGGACGCCGCACATTTTGAACATACCATCCTCATTACGGAAGATGGCGCCGAAATCCTGACGCCATGGGAATAAGCTGTGAAAACGACGGACTTTTCCCCCTAGGCGCATTGGTAGTTATCAAGCGAGGCAAGCACGCCGGTTCTGTTTGCGTAGTTGTCGGCAATGACAGGAATAGTGGTAAAATCCTCATTGCCAATGGGGTCGAAATTTCGGCGAAAAAGCCCAAACGGAAAAGTATTCGCCATATAAGTTGTGGAAATACGTTCTCACCCGATGTGGCGGACAGGCTTGCAAGGGGAAAGATCATAGACGACGGGTGGCTTAAAGAAGTCCTGCGTCGCTTTTAGTAAAAGATTTCACAGCTTTTTCTCGAGGAGGTTGGGTAGAACGTATGGCGAAAGACGACGTCATTGAGGTCAAGGGAAAGGTAGTAGAGCCGCTGCCGAACGCGATGTTCAGGGTGGAACTGGAGAACGGACACAAGATATTGGCCCATGTTTCCGGTAAGATGAGGATGCACTTCATTCGAATCTTGCCGGGGGATCGAGTCCTGATACAGTTGACGCCTTACGATCTCACAAGAGGCAGGATCGTATACCGATATAAATAATTTGTGTTCGAGCTCAAAAGGAGGTTTCTTGAGAGATGAAGGTAAGACCGTCGGTCAAGACCGTTTGTGAATATTGCAGGATTATCAAGCGACATGGGGTCGTACGGGTGATTTGCAGCAGAAACCCGAGACATAAGCAGCGCCAGGGTGCGAGGAGGTAGTTTTAATGGCACGTATCGCGGGAGTCGACCTTCCGAGGGAGAAAAGAATAGAGATAGGGCTGACGTATATATTCGGCGTTGGTCTCTCCAGTTCTAAAAAGATTCTGGCCGCAACGGGGATAAACCCGGACACCAGGGTGAAAAACCTGACGGATGACGAAGCTCAGAAAATCCGCGCCGAACTCGAGAACAATTACAAGGTCGAGGGCGATTTGCGCAGGGATATAAGCATGAACATAAAGCGTCTTATGGATATAGGCTGTTATCGGGGACTCCGTCATCGTCTCGGTCTGCCTGTCCGCGGGCAGCATACGAAGACGAACGCCCGCACGCGCAAGGGTCCGAAGCGTACAGTTGCCGGCAAGAAAAAGGTAACGAAGTAACGCGGGTAAGATGACGAGGAGGGAATAATGGTGGCAAAGAGAGTTCAGCGCAGGGGCAAAAAGAAAGAGAAGAAGCACGTTTCTTACGGAGTCGCCCATATATATTCGACGTTCAACAATACGATAGTTACCCTCACGGACAGGCAGGGCAACGCGCTTTCGTGGGCATCCGGGGGCAATGTCGGTTTCAAGGGCACGAGAAAATCGACCCCTTACGCGGCTCAGATGTCGGCCGCGCAAGCCGCGAAACTGGCGCAGGATCACGGAGTCGTCGAGATTGACGTTGTCGTGAAGGGGCCAGGCCCGGGACGCGAGTCCGCGATTCGTTCGCTTCAGGCAGCCGGGCTCCAGGTCAATATCATTCAGGACGCGACGCCCATACCACACAACGGATGCCGTCCTCCAAAGAGACGTCGCGTGTAATTGTAAAAATTGGCAATTAATGCTTTGGACGTACATTTGAAAGGTGGGGAAACTTTGGAACACGCCCGCTATGAGGTTTTAGTAGAGGAAAGCACCTCTTCATATGGCAGGATTGTCATTGAGCCCCTCGAACGGGGATACGGGGTAACATTGGGGAACTCGCTGCGGAGAGTTCTCCTATCCTCAATATCAGGCGCGGCAATCACGGCTATCCGTGTCGACGGTATACTGCATGAATTTACGACGGTGCCGGGCGTCAAGGAAGACATGATAGAGCTTTTGATGAATATAAAGCATGTCCCTGTGCGGTCGTTTTCACCGGAATTCAGGATACTGCATCTCGAAACGGAAGGACCGAAAGTCGTGACGGCCGCTGATATACAGAAGGACAGCGAAATAGAATTTCCGGATCCTGACGCGGTAATATGCCACCTTGAAAAGGGTGCCAAGCTCTTGATGGACTTCTACGTGGAGTCCGGGACGGGGTACGCGGCTCTGGACCGCCCGCGTCCCGTCTATCTTCCCGTTGACGCTCTTCTTGTGGACGCTATTTTTTCTCCCGCCAAGAGGGTCAAGTATGAGGTTCAGGACAAGCGAATGGGGCAGAGGACCGACTACGACAGCCTTGTCCTCGAAATTTGGACAAATGGCGTCGTCAGCCCGGAGGATGCGATAAGCCAAGCATCCGTCATACTCCGCGATTATTTTATGAACATCGCTTCGGCGATCTCGCCGGAGAGCGTGGAGATTATAACCGAGATAAAGGGTCACGATCAGATGAAGCAGGCGGAGAGGCCGGTAACGGACGCCATCGCCAAGAACTTCTTGAAGCTCGGTGATAACCCCGCCTACGCGAGGCCGGTGCGCGACCTCGAACTGTCGGTGCGCAGCGAGAACTGCCTTATGAGGGGCGGAGTCCACTATATAGGAGAGTTGATTTCCCTTTCGCGGGGCGATCTCCTGAAGATTCGCAACCTGGGCAAGATATCTCTTCGTGAAATAGAGGAGAAACTGACCAAGTTCGACTTGACGCTCTCCGGTGAAATAGAGGAAGACGCGGAGGAATAGCGAAACTGATTTCTTGTCAGGGGCCTGAAGGGTAAAAGAATAAAACCTTGACGGCGCCTGCGTTCCAAAACGATGAAATTTCGTTTTGGTGATTATTAAGATAGTAAAGGGGCGTACTTGATGAGACATAGGATGAATCTGAGGCGTCTGGGACGCTACGGTTCGCACAGGCGGGCGATGCTGGGCAACCTGGCCGCGAGCCTTTTTGTAGAGGGAAGCATAATCACGACGGTAACGAGGGCGAAGGAGCTCCGCCGCGTGGCGGAGAAGCTGATAACGAAGGCGAAATCCGGCACGCTGACGGATCGCCGTCTGGTTATAGCGCGTATGCCGCACAAAGCCGCGGTGACGACGCTTTTTGACAACCTTGCCCCTCGTTTTTCCGCCAGAAACGGCGGATATACACGGATAGTCAAGCTCGGCAACAAAGTCGGGGACGCTTCCCCTATGGCGGTAATCGAGCTGGTCGAGTAGCGATCATGGATCGGAATCCGATATTCTCGCTCCGGGGGGTGGAATACACCTATCCCGGCGCGTCCTCTCCCGCGCTCCGCGGTCTCGATCTGGAGATTTCGGAGGGAGAGTGGGTCGCGCTTGTCGGGGCTAACGGGTCCGGCAAGTCGACAATGGCTAAAATTTGCAACGCCCTGCTGATACCAACGCAGGGCCATTGTTTTGTCATGGGCTGCGATACGAGAGACGAGGCGCTCGTTCCGGCCATAAGGCGCAGCGTCGCCTTGGTATTCCAAAACCCGGACGACCAGATCGTAGCCTCGATCGTCGAGGAGGACGTAGCTTTCGGGCCCGAGAATCTCGGCCTCCCCTCGCCGGAAATTCGGCGGCGCGTGGACAGATCGCTCGAATTGGCCGGCCTTACAGCCTTGCGCCGGAGCGGTTCTTTTTCGCTCTCAGGCGGTCAGAAACAACGGCTCGCCTTGGCGGGCGCGCTTGCGCTCGAACCTGCGGCGCTGCTGCTCGATGAATCGGCGTCAATGCTGGATCCTGAAGGAAGGCTTTCATTCCTCTCATGTCTTGGGAGTTTGAAGCGTTCCGGAATGACGATAGTCCAGATAACCCACAGGATGGAGGAAGCGATTCAGTCCGACAGGGTCGTCGTAATAGATTCCGGGCGCGCGGTGTGGGACGGCTCTCCAGGCGATTTCTTCGACGGAGAGTACGAAAAGTGGAGTTTCGAGGAGCCGCCCGGCATTGCCCTTTACAGGGAACTTCTCGCGCGCGGGCTTTTGCCGGGAGGGACTCTGCCGGACGCGGACTCCATGCTTGACGCCTTATGTCTGTAGTAATAGAGCACCTGAGCTACACTTACAACTCCGGAACGCCGGCGATGGCGGTGGCCTTGAAGGACGTGTCAGTCAGCGTCGAGCGTGGGGAGTGGGTTTCGATAGTGGGGCATACGGGAAGCGGCAAATCGACGCTCGCGCAGCACATGAACGCGCTTTTGATTCCTCAATTCGGGCGCGCGGTGATAGACGGCGTCGAGGTGAAGGCAAAGCTCAAGGGATTGCGGGAGCTCAGGCGCAAGGTCGGCCTCGTATTCCAATATCCTGAGCAGCAATTTTTCGCCGAAACAGCGCGCGAGGAGATCGCTTTCGCGCCATCCAATTGGGGTGTGAGCGGCGGCGAACTCGATAAGTGCGTTATGGACGCCGTGATATCCGTCGGTTTAAAGCCCGAGCTGCTCGATTCCAACCCATTTTCCCTGTCGGGGGGGCAGCAGAGGCGAGTCGCGCTGGCCTCCGTAATTGCGGCGAAGCCCGATTATCTCGTCCTGGACGAACCAACGGCGGGGCTCGACGCTACCGGGATAAGGGAGCTGATCCAGCTCCTTTCAAAGCTGAAGAAAGATGGATTGGCTGTCGTCCAGGTGACTCACGATCTCCAATCCGCGCTCGATCACAGCGACAGTCTGCTCGTGATGGAGAACGGCGTCGGCGTGACCCTCGGGAGGCCTGAGGAGGTAGCGGAGTACCTGCTCAAAAAACCTGTACAGGGCCTTGTAATACCGCCGCTCGTTCAATTTTGCGCGGGGCTGAGAGAGCGCGGGATCAAGCTTCCTCTTACGAGCGGCATGGATGTTATTTTAAAAAAAATCGAGGAGCGAACCGGTCTGTCCGGCGCATTTGAGCGCCGGAACGGGACGGGAGGCGTTTTGGGCGGAGAGTTGAACAGATGCAGTTTTTGAGCGGCATTTCATTGGGCCAATTCATACCGGGCGAGTCGTTATTGCACCGGCTTGATCCGAGATGCAAGATAACCGCCACGTTTATTCTGCTCTCCGGGTTATTCATGGCGAGCAAAATCCCAGACTTCGCGTTCTGGGGTATATTCCTGTTATCACTCTCCGCGATGTCCGGCATACCCCTTGGAATTATACTGAGGTCGGCGCGTCCAGTCCTCTTTCTCGTGGCGTTTACGGCAGCGCTCAACGCCTTCTGGACTCCCGGGCGGGAGGTGTTCCGCGCCGGATTCCTCAGCGTGACGATAGAGGGTCTGGTGATGGCGTTTGAGATGGGGATGAGGCTTGTTTTTCTCGTCATGTTCGCCTCCATGCTAATGATGACCACGAGCCCGATGGCGTTTTCGGACGGTCTCGAACGCCTCCTTTCGCCGCTTGCGAAGGTAGGCTTTCCGGCGTCCGAGATGGCGGTGATGATGACCATAGCCCTTCGCTTTATCCCGACGCTCTTCGAGGAGACGGACAGAATCCTGAAGGCTCAGATTTCAAGGGGCGCGGACTTCGAGAGCGGGGGCCTCCTGAAGCGCGCGAGAAGTTTCATACCGGTTCTGATTCCGCTCTTTATCCTGGTGTTCCAAAGGGCGGAGAACCTCGCTGTAGCGATGGAGTCCAGATGTTACGTCCCAGGAATGCCGCGAACCAGGCTCAACCCTCTCGTATGGACGAAAAATGACACCGGCGCGATCCTGGGTTTGCTCGCGTTCATCTCAGCCGTGATCCTGTTCGACCGCTTCGCCCTAAAATCATTTATTATCTTATGACAGAGAGCGAGACGGGCAATTCCCTCAACTATTCGCTCGAAGTCTCCTATGACGGCGGCTGTTTTGCCGGCTGGCAGTCTCAGCCCGACGGCGCCGGCGTCCAGGACGCGCTCGAGCGGGCGTTGCGCGAGCTTGGGGAGAGGGGCGCTCCCGGGATGCCGCGCGGCCTGTGCAGGGTGAACGGAGCGGGACGCACGGACGCGGGGGTTCACGCGCGCGCACAGGTGGCAAGCGTGTCGCTCCGGCATGCTTGGGTACCCCGCAGACTGGTGCTTGCCCTGAACGCGCATCTGCCCGGCGCGCTCTCCGTCACGCGGGCCGCGCTCGTCCCGGCCGGTTTTCACGCGAGGCGCAGCGCCCTTTCAAGGGAATACCGGTATTTCATCTGGAATGCGTCGACATGTTATCCTCACATAAGGCGCTGCGTTCTATGGCGGCCCGGAACGCGCTATGACTGGGTCAGGGCCTCCAGGGCCGCTGAAGCCTTTATCGGGCGTCACGATTTCAGGGCATTCTGCCGCGCGTGCGACGTTCCGGAGTCGACGGAGCGTGAGGTTATCCGTTCGAGCCTTCATATCCGTGGAAATTTGATCGTATTCCGCGTCGAGGCAAACGCTTTTCTGACGAACATGGTTCGCATTATGGCGGGCAGCCTCATGGAGATTGCGAGGGGGAGATTCGACGAGGCTCGCCTCGCCCATCTCCTGCAAGGCGGCGCCAGCCGCTCGGAAAACGCCCCCACGCCATCCCCGTCGGGGCTCTTTCTATGGAAAGTGAATTACCCGGAAGCAATCGCGTGGGAGCCGTAAGGGAGCGCCGGATAAAAAGGGGCGGGAACCGCCTTAACGCGATTCCCGCCCACCGGTAATTTTTATTTTTACTGCTTTGGTTTTCTGCCTGGCCGTTTTTTTACGGGCTCTCCGTTCGGAGCGCCGCCTTCCAGTACAGCGAGACCAACTTTTGCTATCGCCATATCCTCCTCCACCGAACCGCCGCTCACTCCAATTCCGCCTATAACGTCGCCGTTGCGCTTTACTGGAAAGCCGCCGCCGAAGATTATAAGATCACCGCAGGCGCTCTCCTGTATTCCATACAACTCAGCGCCGGGCGTCGAGCGAGCCGCAAACGAATCCGTCGTCAAAAATGACAACGCGCTCGTCTCGGCTTTTTTCTGTGAGACGCGGATGGAAATGAACATAGCCTTGTCCATCTTCACCTGTGCGATAACGTGACCTCCGGCGTCGACTACAGTTACGACCACTGGCACCCGCATCGTCTTTGCCTTGCTGACGCTCGCGTCAACTGCGGCCAAGGCTTGATCCATGGTTATTACATCAACCATCTTTGGAGCTCCCCTTTCCAGAATCAGAGTGATTTGCGTTACACATTGCCTAACTCGGTAACCACATTATAACACTTTAGTAATGCCATCGTCACCTGATTATTAAAAATATTTGTGCAAATAGCGGCGAATAGATTCATAAAAAGCGGACAGAGATGGCTGTCAATTCGCGGCTTCCCTGCTCGGGTGGGGTTGCTCAAGACGTATCGCCGCGGAATAGCAGCTAATTCGTAAAACCACTACGTTTATGTAACTAAAAAAAGCCATCCATCATTGCCGTATGAAGGCCTTTGCTATTTTCTTGCTGTAAAAGTCAGGGTTAAACACAAGCGTTCATATTGGTTTACTGACTGAAAGAAACATTTGGCTGAACTAAAAGGAAACAGATCGCCTTTTGTTGGGCAACGCCTACTCCAGAAACCCTAGCTTTCCCGGCAGGAAAAGAGTGATTTGCGGGAAAGCACAAATAATAGCCATTGCTACCACAGATGCCACAATCAAAGGCAGGACTGGTGGAGTCAACTCCTCAATGGAAAGACCGCTTATCTTCGAACCCACAAAAAGATTCTGTGCGACCGGAGGAGTTACTTGCCCAATAGCAATATTTATCGTCATGACCACACCGAACCAGATTGGATTCCAACCGAATTGTGCCATGATAGGCATTAGAAGGGGTACAAATATAGTATAGATTGATATACCGTCTAAAATCATCCCCATAAATAATAATATAATATTAATTATGAAAAGTACTACATATTGATTGCTCGAAAAACCGAGCATAAGGCTAGACAACTTATCGACCAAACCGACAGTGGCTGTTGCCCAGGCATACATCCCGCCACACGCCACCAACAACATCACAACAGATGTTGCTGAACAAGTTTCGGCAAAAATGCTATAGAGATCTCTCAGTGTGATCTTGCGATAGATCAGGATACCCACAGCCAACCCATAAAAGACAGACACGGCGGCAGCTTCCGTTGGCGTAAACACACCACCATAAATACCGCCCAAGATGATGATAGGAGACATTAATGCCCAAAAAGCATCTTTGAGGGACTTCAGCAAACGACCTTTTCTTGGCCTCCCTCTATACCCTTTTTTTCTGCATGTCAAATAGACCGACACACAAATACATGCGGACATAACAAGGCCAGGGAAAACGCCAGCTGCTAGTATGCCACCAACAGAGCAACTTGTCATAATCGCATAGACGATAAACGCAATACTTGGCGGGATAATAATCGCAAGTCCAGAAGACGCACAAACCGTCGCGGTGGCGAACGGTTTGTCATAGCCGGCTTTAACCATACCTGGAATCAATATGACACCGAGAGCGGCGACAGTGGCCGGTCCGGAGCCGGATATGGCTCCCCAGAAAGTCGCAACTAGAACCGCACCGAGAGCAAGCCCACCCGTAATACTACCAACACACTCATTTATGAGGTCAATCAATTTCTCAGCAATCCCAGATTTCTCCATGATTATACCAGACAAAATAAAATAAGGGATCGCAAGCAAAGGAAATTTCACGATGTTGGCGAAAAAATTAAATGAGATCATTGCGATTCCCAAATCCCAATACCACACGACAAACGTTGCTACAGATCCTAGCGCCACTGCAATAGGAAAGCCGAGCAACACGCTCCCTAAAAACAATACTAAGGTCCAGAATATTGGATCGCTAAATAGTTCCACAGCGATTCTCCTTAATATCCATTACGAGTCTTCCAATTACACGGAATAGCACAAACAAAGAACCTATAGGAACAGCACTTGTAAAAATCGCTATCGGCATTTGCATGGATTCGGTTCTGATTCCTATAGAGATTTCGTCAAAAACTTGCACAAGCCCAAAATAACCAAGCACAAGGAAAAAAAGTATACATACGGCGTTGATCGCAATATAGAGGCACATGCGAACTGGTTTAGGGAACAAGCCCAAAAACATGGTGACCCTCATGTGGTAATTATCGCGGAAAGCCAATGCACTGCCTAGAAAAACAATCCACACGAAAAAATAAACTGTCAACTCCTCTGTAAATGCTAGAGAATAGTTTATAACCCAACGCGTGAATACACCAATAAAAGTCAATGTCACCATTGCCAGTAGCAAAAGGCTGGAAACAGCAGTCTCTGCGTTTAAATTCAACCACTTAAATAGTCGCTGCTGAAAAAGGCAATTTTCAGGCGGCAACAGCACTCAAATTGGTGAAGCAGTTCAACCCAAAAAGCTTTTTTGACATCCGAAGGCTCCTTAGAGCAAAGCACAAAA
>JAISYM010000145.1 GCA_031269875.1 Synergistaceae bacterium | reverse complement strand
TTTTTTTCCCAGCCTTGGTCTGATTTCCAGCGGCGCACTGTACTCGCCGAGATACCCATTTCACGCGCTATCCATACGATTTTCATGCCAGAGCGGTACTTTTTCTCTGCTTCGATGCTCTCGGGACACCTCGCTCTCGGCACGGTTCCTCCCCCCTTAGTCGTCGGTTTCTATTTCAAAGGGGATCCAGCTGTCGAAGTTCCGCTCGAAGCTGACGATCCCGTCGAAAAACTCCTTGTAAAACCGTGCCAGCCCCGTGTCGGTCGTGACGACCGTGTTTTCTGTGCGCGGGTTCGTGTTGATGTTTGCACTGGATTCTATGACAAAATCAAATCGCGTTCCGAATCCGCAAAAAATCTTTGCGTGATTCCTGAATATGGCGACGCGCCCACCGCGCCTCTTGTGCAAGTCGCAAAGCTTCCGGTACTCATTGCCGTAGCTACCCTTGAATATCTCGCCTACGTAGCTGTCCAGCCGCTTTATCCTGCCAAGCGCCATGTAGCGGTCGATTTCTTCGATGTCCTGCAAGGCCATACACCATGTTGAAAAGGCGAGGTATTCCACCGGTTGTTGCCGCAGGATGTGCTTCAAGAAGGATAAACTGTCGACGTCTCCTCCGCTGATGACGTGGTAGGCCGCACCACGCTCAAAGTCCCAGTCAAGCGTTTCCTCCATCTGCCGTTCCGAAGTGAAACGGCGGTAAAATTGCCGGTCGTAGGTTTTTGTGCCGCGTGTGCGCGGTTTCTTTTTCGGCTCCGGCGTCACTGGCCCGTCTCCAACCTCTGGCGTCTCCAGCACCATAGTGCTGATATCTATCTCCGGGATGATGAATTGCCAGGTGATGATGTCGTTTTCCATTTCTGAACCTCCTACCATCATACGCAGAAAAAACCCGCCCTGTACCGCGGATTTTTCACGATACCAGTATACCATGTCAATATATCGCATAGTATCGCCTCTTTTACTTTTCGCTAAGGAAGCGGAGGGCGGCCGCGTGAATCTTGTGTAAATGCTGCCAGGAATAGTTGAACTCAAGGGCGATCTGTTCCCAGCGTTTGCCGTCGATATATCGGGCCTCGATGACGGCGCGTTCGCGATCAGGCAGCGATCTGACCGCCGCATCGATCCGCCGCATCAGGGCCAGTTCTTCCAGGACACGCTGATGCAGCACATCCGCAATATCCGCCATTTCCGCGACTACATCCTCCCAGGATTCCGGCCCGTGGCCGGGGGCCAGAGAGGGGGCGTGGGTAGTCCGTTCGGCTTTAGCGCGCAGGACATCCAAGCGAGCAAGCAAGGCGGCATTGCTTTGCGCCAGCCAGCGGTAACGCCTGAGTTCATGTTTGGTCATGCCGCCCTCCTTTCGCAAGTTACTCTAAGCCGTTCCCTCTCAGATCGTTTCCCATCGCTTCTCCTCCATTTCCGATCAACTCATTTCTGTTCGACTCTTTCCCGTTTCCACTCCTTACTTTCTTCGCCCATCATATCCGCTTCAGCTCTTTTCATGTCGGTTACACTTCTAATCCGCTCTTTTCTGCTCGGTTCTCGTCTTTTCCGCTTCAGCCCTCGTCGGCCAGCTCGTAGGTGAACCTTCCCCAGCCGGCGTTCCGCCACTGAGACAGACCGCGCAAAACGCCGTAGTCCAGCCACTCGATGACCAGCTTATCGAGCGAAGGTTTGAGCAGCGTCACCTCAAACTCCATAACAGAACCAACCGGTACGGTCTCGCTGATGGCCAGCGCTACCCTCTCTGTCAGACCGCTGATCCGCAGCGGGCGCTCCAGCACGGAGAGCGGGCCTGATACCTTGATCGGAATGTTGCGCGGCTGGACAAAAACCAGCCCGTCGATCTCCTTGCGATACGCCTTGAGCTTTGACGATTCCGTCGCGTTGTCCTTGTCCTTAACGCGTGCCAGCATACCGCAGGCGTCCTTGAAAAAACCTTTGATCTGGTAGTCCCAGAAGAAGGGCGTTCCATCCGGCAGCTTAGGGAAGATGGTCATTCCCTTCTGCACGGTCTCATCTACGCCGATAGCCTCGACTTCTTCCTCGACGCTGAGGGAGTCCGGCGCTTTGCTGGCGATGTACTCCCGGTAGACGTCTGGATTACTTGGCGAAAGCCCCAGGGCCTGTTCCTCGAAAGTCAGTTTTATGCGCATTTTTTTCATGGTGTCAATTCCTCCTGTTTTCATTTTTCTTGCCTTTGGATTCTCCGGTCGTCTCGTTTCAGTTCAAATCCCATCCTTTCCGCCTCGTTTCCCTTCCGTCTCCGCTCGCCTCGCTGCCAATCGCTGCCAATCACCTCTACTCCACCCCGTCTCTGCTCGCCTCGATTCGGTTCTGATCTATTCCGTCTCAGCTCGAGTCTCTTCTTCCCGGGCCGTTCGACTCATCTCCGCTTCGGTTCTAATCGTCTCCAGTCAATTCTTTTCCGCTTCCGGTCGGTTCTCGTCGATTCTTCTCTTTGCCGTTTCCGCTCGCTCCGTCTCCGGTCCGCTCAAATCAACCCGTGTCCTCTCTTTGCCGTTTCTGCTCCTCTCCTCTCGATTCTGATCAGATCATCCCCTTGCCGTTTCCATTCGTCTCGTCCTTTCGACTCTTTTCCGCCTCTGCTCAAATCGACGCCGTTCTCAGCTCCGCTTATCTTATCCGTCTCTACTCACGCCCGCTCCGTTCGATTCTATTCAAATCCGTCTCTTCTCAGCGTCCATCTGCTCCGCCTCCATGCTTTTCCTGTCAATACCTTTCCGTCTCTGCTCTCAGTGCAGGTAAAGCGCGTTGCTTTCTGCCATGGCAAGGGCCTGGATTTCGTCCAACGTCAGCGGTCGCGCTTCTTCCGGTGGCAGCGCGGCGACGACATTCGCATTGTTCCGCGTCCCCGTTGTTTTCGTCTCAAACATGGCCCGCTCCTTACTGGCGTTATAAGCACGGCTAAAATAGCCCTTGATCACCGTCTGTAACTCGTCTATCGCCACCACCGACCATTCCCGGATCTGCTCCGGCGACACAATCTTCTGCACGAAGGGATCAAGCCGCGCCCACTCCTGCTTGTGGCCGTAAAAGCCATTGCCGCAAGCCTTGCACACTGAGGCCCAAGCATCCATCTCCGAGGGCAAGTTGACGGTCAGCCGAGCCAGCTGCTCTTTGACCGCGCCGATATTCGGCGGCCAGGTTTCACTTCGCGCCGCTACAAGCTGCTTGACGGCCCGCATGACATCCGCCGCGTCATCTTCCGCGAAGTATTCCGCCCACAGGCCAGCCGCCAGCCTTACGTCACTATCCGTTTGGCGGTGGTAAAAAGCCGGATAGTGGACTTTGAGCAAAGCCATCAGCATCGCCACATCCTTCTCCGTCAACGGTTTCACGCTCCTTTCGCTCTTTCTCGTCCAGCTCGAACCAGAGTTTTATAAACGGGTTTGTCGTGTCAGGCCCCGGCGCGGCGCGGCTGGCGGGACGATTCTTGCTCTCCTGGTACTGCACTTCGGCGGCCTCGATCTGGGCGGTCGAAACCAAACCGGCGGCAAACCAGCGTTTGAGAATCCCGGCGACGTAGCGGGCATTGCGCTTGTCGGAGACGGCGGCGATCGTGACGGCCTGACGGACGACCGCGTCGGGGTCGGGCGAAGCTCGCTCCCGGAACTTGCTGCGCCAGGACAGGAGCGAATTTTTCTCGGCGCGGGTCAGCGGCCGCTCCCAGGCGAAGGCGGCAAAATCAGCGCAATGCTCGGGTTTGCCCGGTTCTCTTGGTTCCCCCGGTTCCCCTGGCGAGGGAGAAAAGGGCGAAGAAAATAACGGCGGCGGCGACGACGGCGGCCCGGATTCCGCGCGCGCGCGCGCGTTGTCGTCATTGTCGCCACCGTCGGTATTATCTTTTTCACTTTTGCTAGAACAATTGCTTGAATTGGATACGGTATCGGATACGGGAACGGATACGGATACGGATACGGATACGGATACGGGGGGCTTGTTTTTACGGGGTTCGCTTGTTTCGCTTGTTTTCGTGCGTTTTGCTTGTTTTTGCCTGTTTTGGCGGCATTGCTGTTTTCCGGCGGCGCGCCGCCTTGCTCCCCGTTCCTGGAATTCGCTTTGGAAATGCGCATTATTTGAGCGCGCATCAGTCGGAACAGCACAGCGCTTTCGCCATCCAACTGCGCCCTGCTCTCGTCGTCTTCCTCGTCTTCTGCCCAATTTATAAGCGCCAGTAGCAGAGCCGCGCGCTGTTCTACCGTAAGATTTTTCAATTCCTCATAAAAGTCCGAGTGGATAGAAAAAGCGCGCTTCATTCGTTTTCCACCTTACCCTTTCGCTTCCATTTCATTCCTACAAGTTCCGCTAAGTTCCGCTCGCCGATCTCCCACTGCCAACAACTTATTCATCCTTCTACCTCATCCGCGTAAGTCGCCCGCATGTCGGCGATATGCAACTCCAGCGCCAGCCGCGACATTTTGAAAGCATTGGTCACGCTATAGTCGCCCGGCATGACGCCGAAGCCGCCCATATGGTGCATGATCGCCAGCGCCTCATCGTCCGTCAGCGCCATGAATTTTGACGCGATATAAAGCGACTTCCCCCCATGCCCCAGCGGGAATTTGTCCTCTACCGTGTAGTAAGGGACGACAACCCACTTGCCTTTTTCGTCCTTCGCGTTGCGCGTAGACACGGCATAGAACTCCGCTTTGCACACGTCATGCAAGAGCGAGACCAGAGCGATACTTTCCTCCGAGCACTCTTTGAGCTGGGGCCGGGCCGCCATCAGCCGCCGGTAGACGTTCAGCGAATGCCGGCACAAGCCGCCCTCGCGCGACAGATGATACCTGGTTGACGCCGGGGCCCGGAAAAAATCCGTTGAGCTGACCAGGTAGTGCAGTATCTCGTCCCGGCCGGGGCGCGATACTTTTTCCCGGAACGTTTCCAAAAAAATGCTCCGGTTTTCCTGTAATGCGTCCGGCGGCGCCGATTCGCTATAGGCCAATTCTGTCGATGAACTCATCGTTCCCCTCCGTTTCATCCGGCTCTTCCTCCGACTTCCTCCGACTTCCTCCTACTTCCTCCGACTCCTCCGAAAACAAATCACCCTGATTTCTGTTTGGGATCTCCTTGATCAGCGGGCGCAGCCACTTTTCAATGTAACGCTCCTGGACGTTTGTTTGACGAACTCGCGCCTCCATCATTTTCTCCTGACCGTCCCGCACTACCGGAACCATCACGGTATCTCCTTTTTTGAGCGGGAAATTCGCCCGGTAGGTGTACGACTTATAGGTGTACACGCCATTTTCCTGAAGTATCTCCACCCTCACGTATGGAGACGGTCCCGGTCGTTTCATGCCTTACTCCTCCTCATAAAATTCATTTTGCAGACAGATTTTGCACCTGTCGCATGGCTCATCGTCGCTCTCACTACGCTGGTACCCGGCGCAGGTTCCGTCATGGTTTTTATGCGCGTCGGCACACATCGGCGGCGGGCAGGGTTCTCTCATGCTATCAGCCCTTCATAAAATCCGGCTCTTCTTCTGCGGGGACGGGCGGCGGCGTAGGCGGGGGGCCCGGTATCGGCGCCACAGGAGGCGGTGTCTGCTCTGAAGGCGGCTCCGGGATATGCGCCTGTGTTTCCAGGCTCAGAGCGCCCGGATCGACCTCCACATAGTCACGCCCCTCGTCCGTCGAAAAGCTCATATCTCCTTCTATCGCCTGCTGCATTTCGGCGCTCATGACGCCCCAGTGAGAGATAAGCTGCCGGATCATCGTCTTGAGGGCCATCGCGTCAAAACTTTTGCTCCAGAAAGTGTATTTTGTCCCTTTGCGCAGATCGTTGGCATACCCTTTTGAGTACTCGGCGGCGTGCTTCTGCATTTCTTCTCGTGACCAGTAGAGCGATTTTTTGAAACCGTTCAGGTACTCAAACATGGCATAATAGCCTATGGTCGGCGTGTCGCGCCTTTTTGCCCCGTCCAGTATCGGCGAGAATTCGTACTCGTCATTGATCGGATCGGCCCTGACCAGCTCGCCGTCCTTGATCTCGCAAGCGTGAATCTTGCGATAGAAGCCGGAGCGGATCGCCAGCTGGATATACCCGCGATAGCCGAGGACAAAAACGGCGTTGGTGATCCCTTCGTTGTTGTCCTTGAAGGGCACGAGGTAGTACTGCCCCAGCTGCGGCGAGGGTGATAGCTTGAGCGACTCGCCCAGAAGGGCGCAAGAGAGGATGGTTGAATGCCGGCATTTTGCCAGCTCCGGATTGGTGCTGACGGCGGAAATGATGGCCGTAATGAAACGATCCCCATTTTGCCCGCCCACCATTTCGTTGATCTTTTTGCGGATGCCGGCATCGGTGATGAAGGCGCTGAAATTGTTTTTCATCATAGCGTCCGCTGTGCGTGATACTAAACTGTTGGTTGCTGTGGCCATTTTTTTCTCCCTCTTTCTTGTTTGTTCGTGTTAGTTCTTGACAATACGAATACCGTTACGCCGTATCCAGGGGCGCACCAAGTCACCAAACTCTTTCTCCTGCCGCCTTGTCGCATATATTTTGAACGAGATTTCCCGCAAAGGCCCGTCCTCAACCTCAACCTCCGGCGGCGGTGGCGGTGGTGGCGGCGGTGGTGACGACGGGAAAGGCTGCGACCGGGGCGGCTGCTCTGCCTCGCGCCGGGCCTCATACTCCCGGGCCTGCCGGGCCCCCTGCTCCAGGCGCTGCCCCTCCGCCAGGGCGCTGCCCAAATCCAGCGATTCCAGATAGAAAGCCATGATCTCCGTGGTGTACTGCGACCCCAGCCGCCGAATGGTCTCCATTTCCTTTTCCGTCTTTTGCTGCCGCTCTTCGAGTTCCTTGCTAATGGTTCCCAGGGCATAAGTCGCATTTTTCCAGCGCTCATCCATGACTTTTTCCAGCGGCATGACCACGCGCATCCGCTCCGGCACGGTCCGGAGATACTCCGCAAGAATACCTTGGATCTTCCGCTGCTTGCGCTCCAGCTCCTGGCTCTTGATCTGAACGTCGATCCCGATCAGGACGGAATCCACCATGCGCTGCAACTCCTTGATCTTTGTATCAAAAGGTACGTATGACGCCAACAGCCGCTCCTTGATTTCAAGGCGCTTTTCATCCAGGGCCTTCTTGAACTTGTTTAGGTTCGCCCGGTCCTTTTTGGCCATCGTCGCGATCTCATCCTCGGCGTAGGAGAGGCCTTGGTACTTCGCCAAGCTCGCGGCTAACTGCTCTTTCAGCTCGTCATAGTTCCACTCAATAGCCGTGATGAACTGGTCATCTGTCGGCGTGTAAATTTGAAGCTCCATCATGCTTTTCTCTCCCTCTCCCCGCCGGCGGTTCTACGCCGGCAGTATTCGGCGATCAGGAGGGCCTCGGCCATACCGTCGGAGGGTTTCCGGCTCCGTGGCGTCGCCATCAGACTGACGCCGGGAAAAAGCCGCTCGGCCACCGCTACGGAATCGGCCGGATCACCCCCGCTCAACCCAAATTCTTGTTTCCATTTCCGTGGGGAAACCAGCTGGAAGGGGATCCCCAGTCCAGCCAGGGCCCCGTGGATAAACCCGGCGCTCTTGCCAAAGTTGAACATGCTCGTCACCCCTTGACCGGGCATGGCGTGGACGTCCTCCACATAAGCAGTTACCGGCCAGCGGAGACTGCTCGCCGCCAAGGCAATCCCTTTCATATCCCTCACGAAGCCTACAATGTCCCAGGGCCGGACATATATCTCCCCGTACTTTATCACGGCATAAGCGCCCGTTTTGCCCGGATCAACACCGCAAAAAACCTGTTGCACAGTGACCTCCTCCTCTCTAAAGCTGGTACGCATCCCTCGCCGGCACCAAATCCGGCAAGATCAGCGGCGGTCGTTTTTTTGGAACAACGTAGTCCTGCCAGAATCTTATCTCTGCTTCCAGCAGATGGGCCATGTCGGCCTTGACCTCATCCCGCTGCCAAAGATAATGCTTTGTGGTCAGGCGGGTGTCGTCATCGTAGCGATATTTGAGCTGGGCCTTCAGCACCGCGAACTGCCAGCCCGTCGCCAGTAGTTGGTGTAGAATCTGGATATAGTAGTTTTGTGGCACACCCTCGCGCCATTTTTCCTTAGCCATGCTATTCAAAACCTCGGTCGTCTTTATCTCCAGCACCCCCCGCGCCCCGGTCACCTTGTGCTTTAGCTTGCCGTCCAGCGTGGCAAAGATGAAAGGGAAGTCGGCATTGCGGATCAGATCGTATGCCTTGTATGTCACCGCATACTCGGGAAAATCCAGCGCGAAAAGCTCACGCAGCGGTTTTTCCGCCTCTAGGCCATAGCGGACATACGGCTTATGGCCAATATCCTCCGGCTCTACCCGGCCGGTCTTGATCTCCCACAACCTGACATTGTTCATGCCCGGCCATGGGTTTTCCCCGATTACCATGCTCGCCTCACTGGCCCCGATCCCGTTCAGGCGGGCCGCAAGCCATGCTTGGCGTTTGGTATCGCTCCGCTTCATCGGTCGCCGCCTCCCTTCCCCCGTTATCTCCTGCTCAGAGCTTCCACCAGCAGGGTAACAACCCACTTCAGCGTCTCAATTTCTCGCTCTATTGCGCCACTTGCCGGTCGGCTGACGACCGTCGGCGAACCTGCCGCCGGCTGAGGCTGGGGCCTCGTGTCCCTGTGCCTGGCGACTGTAGCGGGCGAAACCCCCAGCGTTTGGGCAACTTGTTTTTGTTCCTGCCCCTCGGCGCACAGGCGGTTTATATCGGCAACCATTTCCGGGGTAACCTTGCGTCTCATGTGCTTCTTCCTTTCTATCTCATCTTCCAGGTAGTATTTGCTGCTCACCCTGGCCTCGGTCTCGGCCAGTTCCTCCGGCGTAGCCATCCGGCTTTCGACCAGCCCGGCCTCCCGGAAAGTCACGTCCATCATGGGGCTCCTCCCTCCACCGTCTCAAACGCACACCCACACCATGCTCACCTTGCCTGCGTAAAATAACGATGGCCCGCGTATTCCAACACAGGCGCGCCCAGCGATTCATGCCAGGGCGATTCCGTCAGAGCGGGCGCATAGTAAAACTCGATCTCATCGTCAATGGGGAAAATATGACTGTCAAAAACGTCCGATACCGCCAGCCGGGCGGTGTCTGTCGCCACCGGATACCCGCCCATGTTGTACTGGCGCGTCTGCAAGAAAGCTTCCGGTTCCATGCCGGTAGATTGCAACCCGTTGTAAATGCAATAGGCTACCAAAGCGGCGGCCCTGTAGTCCTGGCCTCCGGTCTCACGCGTCACTATCTGGGCGGCCGTCTCATGCCAGGCGGCCGTGCGCTCCCGTTCCTCGGCGCTGAGGGCCTCGCGGCTCGCCAGGTAATACATACTGTCTCTCACACCGTCAAGCCGCGCAGAAAGCGTTTCCTGCCGCGCCGAAAGCGCCTCTAGCTCCGACATGAGCGCCGCTGTGTCCTCGCCGAGATCGGCGACAGCAAAAGCAGTGAGTAGATTCATTGCCATTACCGCTATGAGTATCGCCACCGCAAGCAGGTAATTTCTCGTCGTCATTCGTCCCCTCCATCCCTCCTCGGAACCGGCACTGTATTTACCACGCGCCTGCCCATCTGGAGTCTTTCCTCCGCTGCTTCAGCGGCTCCCCACCAGCACTCGCATCCCCAGACAACATCGCCGCTGTCAAGTACGATTTTGGGGTTTGGTATGCCGCCCATCACCGGGCAGGGTTCGTTCCCGACGTACGCGCCGTATCCGTAGATGTTGACCTCGGTATCCGTCGCATCCCTGAATGCTAACACTCGCAGTCCAATTTTTATTCGTCCCACCATTCGTCCTCCTCTCCATCCTCGGCCGGAAATGCGCGCTCCAGAAGCTCCCGCAGCTCTTGCGGTGTAAGGTCGGTGTCCTCGTATGCCGCCAACCTTTCCAGGCAGGCGGTGTAACCGTTGCGGAATTTATACCCTTCCCGGAACTGCTCCGGGGTCGCGTCGTGGTCGTGGTTCTCGACAACTCGGCCGTCAACGCGCTTTGTCAGTCTGATCATAGCTCACCCTCCGGCACTACCCGCTCAAACTCGCATACCCACACCCAGGGGTTGGCTTCCCAACCGTTCACGTTAACCTCTCTGGCCTCTCCGTCCTTTCCGATCTTCCATACCTTCCCGACCAAACTATCCCAAAAGTTCGCGAATTCTTCCACCCCGGCGAATCCTTCCGCTCGGCTATCGCTTTCCGTGATGTCTTGCAACCGCTCCACTCTGACTTGTTGAACGTGCAGAAAAAGGCGGGCCGCCTTTCTCGGCATATGAATCGACGGACGCCACTTGTACCCGAAGCCTAATACGTTGCCGGTTTCACCGAGGAAAGCTAATTTTTCCTCACTGGCTTTGTAGGCATAGGGAGCGCTGATAACACCGGTTTCTCGCCAAGTTTCGCGCACCCAGAGATAATCTCCGGGCAGAATCCTCGACTTCCGGCAAGGAAAATATTCTTCCATCGGCCTGTTCCCCTCGATCAGTTCCAGCCAATATGCCCCGTCATTATTAAGCCGAAGCCGATACCGCCCGGCCGGCCATGGAAATGTCGGCGGTGTCGTCACCCGCCGGGTCTGCGTCTTTTCGCCACTCAGTATCGCCTGGACCATTGGCGTACTAAAAATTAGCGGCTTCACCATTTCCAGTTTCCCTGTGCTAACACTGTTCATAGATTTTCTCCCTCCCACGGCAACTACCCGCTCCAACCAGGCCATCGAACAGGCTACCGAGTTTTATCCCCGCCGTGGTTTTTCCCCACTTGGCCATACTATGCGCTCAACTCCTTTCAAACAGTGACGGTTAAAACAACTTGCAACCTGAATCTTTGAGCCTTTCAACAATATCCGGCAATTCGTCTTTACTGACTCCGATAAAATCAGCCAAGCAATCCTCGCACATGAAGAATTTAGGCGCCCTGGACACAAACTTTTTGTTCAACGCTATGCAATCTTTTGCGCGGACAACCCCGCTGGCAATAATTTCGTCGCATGTTCCGCAACAAATCGCATGTGCCTCTCTTTCCTCTCTCTTTCTACCCATGAAAATATCTCCGTTTCAAAATGCTTGCGGTCACACACCCAAAACCAATGCCCTTTGCTGTCGTACTCATACCCGTAATACAGGAACTCAATGATCTCGGATAACCCACGGTTTCCCCGCACATTCAGGACGCGCGCTCTGAATGTTTCCGTGCGTTCGTCCGTCAGGTATTCCTCAAAGACGGCGCACCAATCATAGTCGCGGATGCCGCCGTCCGAACTATGGAAGAAAATGTTTTCCTGTAACGAATCATCCACCATGAAAAGCAATATTTTTTGCTCCTTGCATATAAATATTGCCGTCAAACAAGCATAGCCAACGGTGTCCACGCTCTGATCCTCTATCGCGAATATGCGTTTTATCTTTGCGAGCAGGCGCTTGTTGCGTCGGAAAACGTATGTGTCCGGAAGCCGGCGCGCATTCTTCACCCGCAGCCGATAATACCTTCCGAAAAAATCCCCGCCGTATCTTGTCGGCGTCATATACAGCATACCGTCGCTTACCTCAACGTCGCCTTCTAATACTCCGCTACGTCTTACTGCTTGCTGGAATATATTCACGCTCTGGGCGTTGTCGTTCAACCCCAGGCAAAAGGCGCGAACCACGAGATCGTGAACAGAAAATCTGAAATTGTCACAGGCGATCGTCCCTTTTACGTAATTCGCCAGCTCCATTACACACGCATCTTCACTCGGGTTTTCCGGAACAAAAAGCGTCATTTGCGCAGGCCCTTGGCGCAGATATTCAACCGGGTACGGGAACAGTTCTTTCAGGCCTCGCTCCAAATACCCGTCAAGATCGTCCAGACTTATGCGCTCTCCGCTGTGCAAGTCCGTCCAGCATTCCGTTTTGAGAAACGCGATCAGTTCGTCATACGCGGTTTTCGCCTCAAGTACACTTTGATGCCATTCGTCAGTAATCATCTTGCACTCGCGAAACGCCGTGTCAGACGCCCATCCCCCGGATTTATTGAGAACCCCGCCCTTGACACCTCTCCCAATCCCGGCCAAAGTCGCCTTTAATTCCTTGACGTCAATATCGGCGTATAAAACAGCCACCCGGCAAAACACGTTTTCGATATGCTTCTGGCATCGCTCGGGAACCGCCCCCAGGCAGATAAACAACGGAACCTCATAGGGTAGCAAGGCGAGTTCGTTCGACACATCCCGCTTGCCCTTTTTGCGCGTCGGCGCGACCTTTTTGCATTCTCCCACTGTTCGCGCTCCCAGGCACCTTATTACCCGGAATCGCTTGCGGTGGATTTTGTTTATTCGCACTTCGTACAGGCTCGCAGTATCAATCCTGTCCATCTTTCACGCTCCATTCCCATGGCAACTCCCGCCGCATGTTTTCTTCCCCGACGGTGGGGATTAAACTATCTTTCATGAACACCGGTATCCCGCGCTCGTCAGCAACGCTCAAAATAGCGTCTACCCACCCCCTCCGTGGCGTGACCTTGCCCTCGCGATTGCCGGTCTCCGCGCCGATAATCACCCAATCGGTCGCATAGCACAAATCTTCTATATGCGACGACCTTATTTCGCACAAGAGCGGCTCAAAACTGATAAAAGAATCTGCCCATACCGAATCATATAGAGTGTCCGCGTTCAGCCCCGTCACCGTGTTGCCTATCCAGCAATTTTTCAGCCCTTGAATGCGCGACTTAAACTCTGAGTATCGCGCCGGGTTTTTCGTCAAGAACAAATACCGGTGCTGCGGCGCTGCTTCGCAAGCGTCAAACACCGCTTGTATCCACTCATCCGGCACCCAATCGCCGAACAGATCACCCATAGAGCTGACGAAAATTGTACGCGGTTTCTTCCACCGCTGCGGCTCGCCCAGGCGGTATCTGTGGAGTGTAGGATCGAACCCGAACGGGTATGGCGCGTGTGTTTCTTCGCCTTTCTTTGTGAGGTATATGCTCGGCTCGCTCAACTCGTGTACTCTCCTCATCTCCGCATCTTTTCCGCGAATGCACCCGGCATTGCCTACACTCCCCTCCGAACCGAAACGCTATCCTCCTTGCGTAGCAGTATAGGCAACCGTGCCAGCAGCCGGTTACTGGGTTCCATGTCATATCTGCCCAGGGAATCTTTGTGTTACGCATGTTCCCGCTCCTTCCACGGCAGGTCCCGGATTTGTGCCGCCGTCGCCTTTCTCTCGGCATCGGTTCCGTCGTACCATTGAGGGTATGGACTGCCGGACGCCAAGCAGTTTTCGCCGGGCCACTCTATCGGGCAACTGTCGCAGTCCCGCTTGCACAATTCGCAGGGGAAACAATGGATGGTTGACATCCTACTGTAGCCGCTCCAGCCCGGCCAATCTTTTTGCCACCTGTCATCCGATTCGGCCAGCCAATCCCACAAAGCCCGGTGGCCCTCCTGCGCTTGTTCCAGTGTCAGGGTATCCATGTCAACCATGGCTATCTCACTTGCCATCGGTTTGCCCTCCCTCTATCATCAGCGGGGCCGTCGCTCCGACCAACTCCGCAACCCGGCCCGCAATGCCGTACTCTTCCGCTACCGCGAGCAGCAGCCTCACCCGCTGGTCATACGCTTCCTGCAACATCGCCAGCTTTTCGCCGAACCGCTGCTTTTGGTAGTCGAACAGCGCTTGATTGCTTCGCAACCCCAGGATGAAGTCATCGTAGCTTGACAGCAAGGCGCGGCACTCTGCTATAAGCTGGGTTTCCGCCTCCAACCTCAACCCCCGCACCTTTTGCAGTACGCCGGACGCAAGCTGCGGGTACACGTACACGCCGCGCTGCGCGAGCGCACCGCGCCGCTCTAACGCGTTGTAAAACGCCCGGCACATTGACAGGTTATCTACCCAGTCAAGCTCATGCAGCTCGTTATAGAGTTCTTCTATCAGCTCCTCGCTGTAAAGCCAGTCCCGCCCGGACAGGATGCGGTCAATAAAGAACTTCTTGAAATCAAGCCGCTTTGCAAGGTCGGTGTTTGTCAAGCACTCTAAAATTGTGTCGTGTATCTCAAAAGGCGAGTCTATGTCTTGACTGTCAAGCTTAGCGCAAGCCAAATCCAGCAGCCACATCTTATCCCCGCAGTTGCTCAACGTGTCGAAGCGGTCTTTCAGTATGTCGCCCTTTTCGGTGTAGTAGAACGTCTGCCCCTCGAAGCTAACGTCGAATCCCATTTCTTCCAACACACCCTGCTCCTGCGTTTGGCACAGCTCTTCCAGCGCGTCGTAGATGGACTGCGCCGTCGAATATTTTGGCGTACCTGTTTCAAATATGTCTGTGTTCATTCCATCACCCTCCTGATTCCCTCCATGGCGAATTCCTCAACGCCGGCGTATTCCGCCAATTCCAGAACCGGAAGGGCATACTCGTCTACTTTCCTTATGCCTTGAACCGTCGGCGCCTGAATCTTGGCCCGCCGCACCGGCGGGAGAGAAGGCGGGTTCTTCAAAAACTCATACAGCTGATCCATGTTGACATACCGCCGGTTGCCATTTTGCACAGAAGGCAGTACCCCCATCCGAATCGCCCGGTACAAATAATTTTTTGTAATCGCAGTGCGCGGATCTTCCCTCCGGATTTCTTCCATAACCTCGCTTAAAATTCTCATCCGCGGCAATCCCATAATTTATTCGCTCCTTTTTTTTGGATTAATGTTGACAAAACTGCTTTTTTCCGTTAAACTGGGGTTGATATTTTTGGAAGTGCGCCCTCCACGGGCGCCTTTTTTTTCGTCGTCCGGCAGATACAGCAGCAAATCCGCCACGGCGCAGCCGAAATGCCGGCACAGCTTATCCAGCGTGTTAAAATCAATCTGCTCCAGCTCCCGCAGCCGCTCCGGCAGCATCTGCTCCAGCTGCTCCAGCTGCTCCAGCCGCTGCTCCCATCTTTTTCGGAAAATCTCATCTAGTTCTTCTGGGCTCTGCACTTCACTCACCCCCCTTCCGCCGTCAGGCGACGGTCACGCGCATCCTCGCCTGTTCCGTGGTACTCACAGGCGACACATGCCATATCGTTCTGTCGTACTCTTTCGCAATGTCGTAGTTCGTTGAAAGCATGACATACTTGGCGCATTTCCCCTTCTCCTGCACAACCACCTGAACCGGCTCGGTAACAACGTCCAGAAAATCTTTGAGCTTCATGTTGTCTTAAGCAACCTCCTAACCCATGTACTTTCTATGCGAATTCTTCACATTCGCCTGATTCACCATTGCGTAGTGCATGGTCGTGTCTATCTTCACATGACCCAATAGCCGCTGAACCTGCTCGATGGGCATTCCCTTGTCGATTGCCCGTGTTGCCAGTGTCCGCCGGAACTTGTGCGGGTGAACCTTTTGCATATCCGCCCGCTTGCCGATTTCACGCAGCCGCGTTTCAACGCCGCCGATGAGCAGCCGCTCGCGGGGCAGGGTCAGGGACACGAACAACGCAGGGTTATGGTCTTCTCTGCCGTCAAGGTAATTCAGTAGGTGAATTTTTGCTCTGGCGTCAAAATAGACCACCCGCTCATTGCCACCTTTGCCAAGCACCACGCATTCCCGCTCATGGAAGTTCACGTCCTCGCGGTTGAGGTTCGTAAGTTCGCCGACACGCATTCCGGTTGACGCGAGGAGGTCAACCATTGCAAGGTCACGGATTTCTTCGCAGGCGTCACGGAGCAATTCCAAGCTCTCGTCGCTGAATGTCTCCTTGATCGGCTTGTCGGTCTTTACTTTATGGATTCGGCGCATAGGGCTTTTTAGGATGTAGTCCTCGTCCTCAAGCCACCTGAAAAAACTGCTGAAGATACGCCGCATATTGTCAATGGTCACTTTGGAGGAGCCGCGTCCCTTCTGGTAGTCGGCCAAATAGCTGCGCAGGTCGTCTGTGCTGATTTCGCGCACAGTCTTATCCACGCCGTCGAGCATTAGCCGGACGGTAGAGTCGTAGTATTTTAGCGACTTTTCGCTACAGCCTTCAATTCGTTTCGCGGCTATGAACACGTCCAGCAATCTGTCAGGAGCCTTCTTTTCTAAAATCACTTCCTATCTTCCCCCCTTCCCCTCATTCCGGGAAACCGGCGTATTCGCCGGTCACCATGTTGGTGTGCCAGCGGACGATGCCGACCGTGCCGGTGTAGACGGAGTACATTCCGCCGCCGCTTCCGGGGATAAATTTTGTCCAGCAAGGGACGTTGCGCTCCTCGGTCTTCCAGCCCGTCTTTTTGAGCAGTGCTTTCAGGCTACTGGCGAAGACGCCATTCCCGACGTACTTGGGGCCGTAGCGCGTGTCGACGTACCTGACGTAGACCTCATCGCCGTTTTCGTCAATGACCGCGTCTATCGGCATGGTGCCGTCGCTGCGCAGGATGTCGAGTTGCATCCGGGCCTCCTGAATGGCTCGTCGCTCGACGCGTTCGCTTATGAAACAGTCGTCGATGTCGGTCATCCCTTGGCTGATGCGTTCGTTGCGGTCGTCGAGGGCTTCCTCTATGCGGGCGATGGTGTCGCGGATGGATTCTGCGAGGGCTTTTCCGTATAGTTTGCTCATGGTCTCGCCCCTTTCCCCGCCTTAGGCGGTGTGTTCGTCGCGTGAATTAAATTCACCTTCGATTGGAAAAAAAATTAGTTCTTTCTGTTCGTTCGTCAAGCGGAGTATCGAGGCAAACGAAGATATTTCAGACGCCTTGAATTCTGTTCGATTGTTTATTTTGTTCCATAACCCTTCTCTCGTGATTCCCATGCGCTTTGCAAGCGCGGCATATTTCATTCCAGATTCAGCGACAACCCTTTTGAGCAACGCGACATCAGTCATGCCCGCACCTCCTCCTGAGGTGAATTAAATTCCCCTAAAGAGATAATACATCCTGCATGAATCATTGTCAACAACTTTTTTCGAAAAAGTTGATTTTTATTCACCGGTGTGTTATGCTCATGGGGGAGGAGGTGAAAGCAACGTCTGAGCTGTATACCAATATACGGAAACGCCGCGAAGAATTGGGACTGTCGCAAGAGGAAGTTGCCAAGCTTGCCGGCTATAGGGATCGGTCATCAATAACGAAGATCGAATCTGGCTTAGTCGATCTTCCACAATCAAAAATTATCGCCCTTGCACAGGCCTTAAAAACTACGCCGGCGAAACTATTAGGTTGGGAAGCTTTGCAGGTGGCTCAGGACTGGCACAACATACCCGGCGCCATGCCCCCGCCGAAGTACAAAAAGATCGTGCCGAAGCTTGGCCGTATCTCTGCCGGTATCCCTATCTACGCAAATGAAAATATAGAAGGCTACGCCGGCGTTGACGACGAACGCATAGATTACGCCCTTATTGTCCAGGGGGACAGCATGACGCCTCTCGTCCGTGAAGGCGGGGAAGTATACGTTGTCCAAAACACCGACTACTCAAATGGGGATATCGTCATTGCCCTGATAAACGGAGAGGACGCCACCGTTAAGCGGTTTTATAGATATGGCGACGAGATCATCCTGCGCCCGGAAAATACCGCCCATGACGAACAGGTTTACAAGGCGCGTGAGGTATCATTGCAAGGGAAGGTGGTGGAAATCCGGCATAGGGTTTAGCATATATGTACCGCGCAGGTTAAAATTCCGCGAAAACTTGACAGGCAAGAAAGGAGGTAAAGATTTGTCCATTGCTATTTTAACGCTTATGGGCGTTGCAGTTATTTTAGTTTTGCGCCCACGATTCAAGCGCATTAAAAACTTTCCTTTTTTTACTATCAATACTACGGCAAAGGCGAAAAATAGTAAAAAGCCGTCAAATTGGCGTGAAGCAGCCTTCGCTGCCAATCCACTAGCAGGAATAAAAATTCCTATACCATCAAAACAGGGGAATCCTCCTTTGTGTACACATTTAGGCGTGCCAGAAAAAACGCGAAAAAAACTCGAAAATTTCCTTTACAGAAATCACAACGCAAGATCAGAAGGGCTTGTCCAAGAATTTTTAGCTATTGCAGAAAAAGACGGGCAGGTGTTATCTTTTCCGCCAGAAATAGCCGATATCTTGAATAGCCGCAGGAAAAGGGGAGCCTGTTCGTTGAAACAAATCGCTGAAGTTTATATACGGCACGAATTAAATGTAATAGACGCTCGCGAAACATTAAAAAGTTGTGTTGATCTGGATATACGCTATGTCATCATCAGAACTGCTGCGGATTCGCGTGTATGTCCTGTATGTAAAAAGAGAAACCGAAAACGATACCATATAAATAGAATTCCAATGATTCCAATGTGTTGGGAGTGCCGCTGTTACTATGAACCAGTGATACCGCCTTAATTAAATAGAAAAACCCCGCCCCGGTGTTACCAGCACCAGAGATGAAGATGAGAACTGAAGTCGCCGGATATTAACCCGGACTGAGAAAGGCGGCAATAACAAATGGCGACGGTTCAGAAGCGCAAGGACAGCTATTTTATATCCGTATCGTGCGGATATGACAATAGCGGCAGGCAAATCCGCCAAACCACGACTTGGCGGCCGGATGCCGGCATGTCGGAAAAGCAGACCCAAAAGGAACTCGCCCGGCAGGTCGCGCAGTTCGAGGAACTATGCCGCTCAAGACGAAGCACCGACGGCAATATGCGGTTCGCGGATTTTGCCGAACACTGGTTCGCGCTATACGCGCAGGAACGGCTGCGCCCTAAAACGCTGGCCCTGTACCGTTACCTGCTGCCGCGCATAAACGCCGCCATCGGTCACATCAAACTGGAAAATCTTCGCCCGGTTCATCTCATGCAATTTTACAAAAACCTGGCCGAACCCGACGCCCGGATATGCAAGTACCGGCTGAAAACAGACCTGAAAGCGCGGGGGAAAATGCGGGAAAAAACGTTGACCGCTATAGCGCGGGACGCCGGTCTGCGCGAGGGAACAGTAGCTGGAATCGCCGGCGGTAAAAACGCCGCCCGGCTGACGGCGGAAAAAATATCGGCGGCGCTGGGCCTGAACGTCTCGGATCTGTTTGAACCTTTGCGCAAACCGCTTTCAGCAACCACCATCAACAAGCACCACCGCCTGATAAACACTATACTGGAAACCGCCGTGCAGTGGCAGATCATCAGCAGCAACCCGGGCGACCACGTGAAAGCGCCGGCCTCGGAACGAAAACCACCCCGCTACCTGGACGAAATCGAAGCGGCCCGCCTCCTGCAATTGCTGGAGAACGAACCAATCCAGTACAGAACCATGATTTATCTGCTGCTGTACGCGGGTTTGCGCCGCGGAGAGCTGCTCGGCCTGGAGTGGTCTGACATAGACATTGAGCGCCGGACAATTCAAGTGCGCCAATCATCGCAATACCTCCCGGGACGCGGTGTTTTTGTCGACAAACCGAAAACAGACACATCAGTCCGCAATATCCGGATTTCTGACGACGCGGCGGAAACGCTGCGGAAATACAGAGCCTGGTCTGCCGAGCGTCAGCTGATGGCTGGCGACAGGTGGAACAAAAGCGGTTATGTATTTGTGAAGACGGACGGGACATTGTTTCGCCCGGACACACTGGCCGCGTGGTTCCGGAAATTTGTCCGCAAAAATAACCTGCCGGACATTTCCCCGCACAGCCTCCGGCACACAAACGCCACCCTTCAGATTGCTGCGGGCATACCGCTCCCCTCTGTCGCGGACAGGCTCGGACACGCCACGCCGCAAGTCACGGCGCAGGTATACGCCCACGCCCTCAAATCGACGACTGACGCGGCGGCGGAGGCATTGCAAAACATACTGAATGAGGCCAAAAACGACCGCGGTTCAACCGGTTCCGGC
>JAISYM010000061.1 GCA_031269875.1 Synergistaceae bacterium | reverse complement strand
TATTTTGCCAAATTGCATTGTCTATTTGTCGAGAGGCTAATGGCGAGTAGCGGGAGATATCAGTGTCAGTCAATAATCAGGCTCTATTAATCATGTCATAACTTTCCGGGAATCCAGGATACGAGATGATTTATCGCAGCCGCGAGCGGATACACCCAGGCAAGCTATACGGAGAGCCGATAATGCGTGCTGCGCCCGCCGCCAGTCTTGGTCAGGACGCCCCAAGACACAAGCTGGGCAATGTCCCTGGCCGCCGTGTCTTGGGAGGTTTTGGCGATCGAGGCGTATTTTGACGTGGTCAGGTGTCCTTTAAAATCACCAAAGAGAAGATCGACGATTTTCTTTTGGCGCGGATTGGGCTGGTATTTTGGAATGTTGTGCAAGAACCGATGCTTGGCGAATACAAGCAGATACGCATCTTCGCTGGCGCTGATCGCCTCCAGCAAACAATTAAGGGACCAGACGAGATAAGCGGTAATATCCTTGTCCCCTCGCTGGGTGTCCTCCAATACCTGGTAATACTGTTTTTTTGTTTTCTCAATCCGCGCCGGCAGAGAATAAAACCTTTTCGGCATCCCGTCTGCCTTCGCCAGCTGCATTTCGCTGATGATCCTTGCCAAGCGCCCGTTGCCGTCCTCGAACGGATGCAAGGTGACGAACCAAAAGTGAGCCAAGAGAGCTTTCAATACCGGCTCCGAATTGCCATCCTGATTGAACCATCTGAGGAAACAGCTCATTTCTCTTTCTAAATCCTCGGCTGGCGGCGCTTGATAGTGTACTTTCCGGCGGCCGAAAGAACCGGAGACTACCTGCATTTTTCCCCGGCTGTCGTCACGGAAGCGCCCGACCGCGATCTTTTGCAGCCCCGAGTATCCCGAAGGGAACAAAGCGGCCTGCCACGCGCAAAGGCGATCTTCCGTCAGAGGGGAGGCGCTGTCGTAAATGGCGTCGAGCGTCGCCTCGACGATCCCGTCAACGTCTCTTTTGCCGACGGTACTCTCGTCAAGCTCGATGCCAAGCCGATGGGCGACCGAGGAACGAACCTCGCGAATATCCAGTATCTCTCCTTCGATTTTCGATGACTTGGCAATCCCATCGGCAACGACGTTCAAACAAATCTCGTCTTGGGAGATCAAGCCAAGCAGTTGCATCTTCCCCAAAAGCAACCCGCGAGCGGCATTGACGCGCCCAAGCAGGATCGAGATTTTTTCGCTGTCCCAGCTAAAATTAGTCCAGTCCGACCGTTCATAAATATATTTATTCATACCCCGATTATATCATTATTCTCCGCATCATTTTTCAAAAAATAAACCTGGCAAAGCCCATAAAACTACTGCCACTCACAAAAAACCTTGCGGAGAAAGCCCATATATTCTCCGCAAGCAAGAGTTGACATCGTTACTGTGGCCCTTTGCCATTCAATCAGCGCTTTTCAAGGACCGCGCCCTCCGCTCCAGATGTCACAAATTCCCTGTACCTCTCGAGGAATTGACTGCCCGTTTCCTTCAGAGCGGGCCTCGGTTCGGCGGCTCTGCGGGAAAGCTCCTCGCCGCTCACGCGAAGATGTATTTTCCTCTCCGGTATGTCTATCTCGATTATGTCTCCGTCCCGGACGAGGCCGATCGGGCCGCCCGTCGCCGCCTCTGGAGATATATGCCCGATGGACGCGCCGCGTGACGCGCCGGAGAACCTGCCGTCAGTCAAGAGCGCCACGGACGAATCCAACCCAAGCCCCGCGAGTGTCGACGTCGGCTGAAGCATCTCGCGCATTCCGGGCCCGCCCTTCGGCCCCTCGTTTATTATCACGACGACGCAGCCTTTTTTGATCGCTCCGGAGGATATGGCCCTGTAGGCGGCGTCCTCGCCGTCGAAGACCAGGGCGGGCCCCTCGTGCCGCATCATCTCCGGCAGAACGGCGCTCTGCTTCACCACCGCGCCTAGCGGCGCTATATTGCCGTACAGTACGGCAAGCCCGCCCTCCGCGTGGAATGGATTGCTCAAGGGGCGGATCACCTCGTCGTCCCTGACCGGCGCGCCCCCGAGATCGGCCAGATTCTCCCCCACCGTTTTGCCTGTGGCGGTTACCGGCGTCATCGACACGAGATTTTTCTCCGCAAGGCGCGACATGACGGCTGGGATTCCGCCGGCTGAGTGAAGGTCTACGATGAAATTTTTCCCGGCCGGGCTCATGCTGCAAATGTGCGGCGTCTTTCGGCTGATCTCGTCTATGTGAGAGAGCGGGATATCGAAGCCAGCGCAGTGCGCGATAGCGGGGATATGCAGACAGGTGTTAGTCGAGCCGCCAAGAGCCACGTCTACCGCGATGGCGTTGTCTATCGCGGTCTTGGTCACGATGTCGCGCGGGCGGATGTTTTTTTCGATCAGCCTCATTATCGCCCGGCCCGCTTCCTTCGCCAAACGGATCCGTTCGGAGTAGACGGCCGGTATCGTGCCGTTGCCCGGAAGGGCGAGTCCCAGAGCCTCCAGAACACAGTTCATGGTGTTTGCCGTGAACATCCCGGCACAGGAGCCGCAGGTCGGACAGACAGACCGCTCCATCAGTGAGAGTTCATCGTCCGTCATTGTCCCGGCTATCCTCTTGCCGACGCCCTCGAATATCGTGTTGAGATCCGCCCTCCTGCCGCGGTAATCGCCGGGCAGCATAGGGCCTCCGCTCAGAACTATCGTTGGGATATTGAGTTCTAACGCGGACATTGCCATGCCGGGGATTATCTTGTCACAGTTCGTTATCATAACGAGCGCGTCAAAACCGTGGGCTTCCGTCATCACCTCGATCGTGTCCTTCACGAGTTCCCTGCTCGGCAGGGAGTACTTCATGCCCCTGTGATTCATCGCTATCCCGTCGCAGACGCCTATCGTAGGGAACTCTATCGGCAAGCCGCCGGAGGCGTATATTCCGTACTTCACGGCCTGAGCCAAGGCGCCAAGGTGATTGTGGCCCGGTATTATCGCGTTGTATGAATTTACAACCCCCACCCACGGGCGTTCAATCTCCCAGTCCGCGAAGCCGTCCGCGTATAGGAGTGACCTGTGCGGCGCCCTTTCAGCGCCGATTTTGACGCGTTCACTGTTATGTGACATATGTTTATCCATCTCCTCGTAAGATTATTTCAAGAGCGACTCATACCAGATAGTCATACCAATTTGAAATCAAAGGCCTGAAGGGTGAAGCGCCAAAACGGGTTTTGGAGAACGCTTAAGCCACATCAAAAATAGCCTGTTGACCGCGAATTGGTATCATTTTGCGAATTTTCCCGTTCACTTCGCCCCGTAAGCTTCCGCGTCAAGCTTCTCGTAGAGCGCGTACCCGCTATTAGTCCCCGGCAGGTTCTGCGTGACGAAGGAAAGGGATTTCACTTTTGGAAGCGCACGCCTTTTCAAATCGACCGGGAGCAGCCTTGCGCCCACTATCGCGTCGTCCACCCTACCCGTCACGCTGCCGTTTACATCCCGAACGAGCGACAGCCGTGCCGGCCATGCGAAGTTAGCCGCCTTGACTTCGGCCGACCACAGGACGCTCTTGCCATCGTAATATCTCATATACCCGTTCCCGTCCGGAAAAAGGAGAAGGACGTATCCGCCGTCGTCATACCACATGCCAACGCCGCCCCCAGCGCCCGCGGACGCGCCTACGGAAGCCGTGACGATCCACTCCCTGTGCCCTCTCGATTCTTCCGGGAGCGGGAAGTGTGTCCATACGACACTGCCGCGCGCGCGAGGCGCTACCCTCAACATACCGTCCTGAGGCGCTTCGAGCTTCACGGCGTCACGCGTCACGGTAAAATTACGAGCGTCGATCGAATAACTGAAACGCGCCGGTGTCTCTGGCGCGTCCGAAGCGGCCAACGCCGCCGCCGCCGTGAACAGGAACGACGCCAAGGAGATAAAAACCGCTTTCCTAAAACAGACCAAACGAAATTTCCGCATAAAAATCACCGCCAATCTCAGTGTAGGTTGCCAAATGATAACAGATCAACGCGCGTTTGTGCCGGACAGAATTTAAACGCGCAAGTTGAGTATAAAACCTATAGCGCAAGGACGAGTGTGCCTATGGTGATGAGCAGTCCCCCGAGAATCGCTTTCGCGCTCACCTGTTCGCCCAAAAGCGCAAAAGCAAACACCATGCCTATCACGACACTGAATTTGTCAATGGGAACGACTTTTGAGACTTCGCCGATTTGCAGGGCCTTGTAATAAAACAGCCACGACAACCCTGTCGCGCAGCCGGACAGGACAAGAAACGTCAAACTTTTCTTTCCAATGCCGATCACCTCACTCTGTTTTCCGGTAATGAAAACGATACCCCACGCCATTATAAGGACGACAATCGTCCTTATGGCTGTCGCCAAGTTTGAGTTCACGTTCTCGATGCCTATTTTTGCGAGTATCGACGTGAGCGCAGCGAAAAAGGCCGAAAGCAGCGCATAGGCTACCCACATATTTTGACCGCCTCCAATCCGTACTGACTAAATTGTATCATTTATGGCGGATTATATCGGGATTGAATTTATCTGGCTTTGTCGGGAATAACGGCTTATATCCGAACATAGCCGGCGAAGCGCGCCGGCTATTGTCAAACTATTTCCTCATGGATGAGTTGATTTGTAATTAGAATTATATGCCGCGGAGCTTGAGTTCCCTCGACAGGCGGGAAACGGTTTCCATGCCCGCTACGGAGTTGCCGCCCTTGTCAAGCGGTGGGGAAAAGACGGCGAGTCCCATTCTTCCGGGGACGGCGCATACGATACCGCCGCTCACGCCACTCTTTGCTGGGATGCCGGCTTTCACCGCGAACTCGCCGGACTCGTCGTACAGACCGCAGACGCTCATTATCCCAAGCACCGTGTAGGATGTGTCGAGCGATGTTATCCTCTCCCCTGTGACGGGGTTCTTGCCGGCGTTCGCGAGCGTCGCCCCCATAACCGCCAAATCGGCCGTGCCAACCTCTATGCTGCACAGCCGGAAGTACAGATCAAGGCTCTTTTCGACATCGAAGGAGAGCGTGCCGGAGCTGTGCATGAAGTACGCGAGCGCGCGGTTGCGGTCGGCTGTAGAGCTCTCAGACATGTAGACGCGCTCATTTACGACGAGCCCGCCCTTGTTCCCCGTCATCCTGGACGCGAAATCGAGCATATCCTTTATGACGCCGCTGCCGAGGCGTTCGGCCAAGAGTCCGGCCATCACGATCGACCCGGAGTTTATGAATGGGTTGAGCGGCTTTGCCGACGTCATCTCCAGCTTCATAATGGAGTTGAATGGCTCCGAACTGGGTTCCATCCCCACATGTGAGAACACCTCTCCGTAACCGAGCCTCTCCAGCGCGAAGGCGAGCGACATCACCTTCGACATGGATTGCATCGAAAAGCGGGCTTCTGTATCACCCGACGAGAGTACCGCCCCGTCGAGCGTCACCGCCGAAACCGCGAAGAGTGTTGGATCGACTGTAGCCAGTTCCGGTATGTAAGTGGCCTGCCTGCCGTCACCCGTGAGCGAGCGGCAAACGGCGGCTGTCCTGTCCAATAACGATTGCAGTTCCTGTCTGTTTTCCATACTCTAGTCGCCCCCGCGCTTATTTCTTCCTGAAACTTTCCAGAAACTTAGGGTCAACAACGGGATCAGCCTGCCCCATCGCGTGGAGCCTCACGTAATCGGCGAATACCTTGCTGGTAACGCCGGAGAGGAGCAGTATTGCCACCAGGTTTATCAGAGCCATTATGCCGTTGAAGAAATCGGCCATCTCCCAGACGAGGGGTACGTTGCTGACCGCCCCGAAGTAGAGCATCCCAAGCACGGCGACCCTGTAGACGGTCATGCCCGTCTTGCCCGCTTTAGGGAAGATATAGCCTATATTGCTCTCACCGTAATAATAATTCGCCAGTATAGAAGTCCACGCGAAGAAGAACATGGCGCCGGCGATGAGGATAGGGCCAAAATTGCCCAAAGCGGCTTTCGTAGCGAGCTGCGTGAGCTCTATGCCCGTCTTCCCGGAGCCGAGTTCGCCGGAAAGAAGCACGATAGCCGCCGTCGCGGTGCAGACCACTATCGTGTCGACGAAAACGCCCATCATGGCGACGAAGCCCTGGCGCGCCGGGTGCGCGACCTCCGCCGTCGCGTTCGCGTTCGGCGTTGAACCCATTCCGGCCTCGTTGGAGAACAAGCCCCTCGCGACGCCGTATCTGAACGCTGTCGCTACGGTGTGTCCAAGAACGCCGCCCGCGACCTGCTTTACCCCGAACGCGCTGCTTATAATCAGCTTGAACACTTCAGGGAGCTGCGAGATGTGAGTCAGAACGACATAGAGCGCCGCCAGGATATAAATACCCGCCATGAGCGGAACCACGACTTCAGCGACGCTCGCGATGCGGCGCAGCCCACCGAAAATAACCAGCCCGGTGAGGGCGATCACCACTGCCGCAACGACCCTCTGGTCAACACCGAAGCCTCCGTAAAACCCCGCGGCTATCGAGTTGCACTGAACCGCGTTGAATATAAACGCCATCGACGTGATGATGCATATCGAAAAGAGTATGCCCATCCAGCGCTGACCCAAGCCCTTTTCGATGTAATAAGCGGGCCCGCCGCGAAACGTGCCGTCGCCGTTATCGACGCGGAAAACCTGTGCCAAGATGGCCTCCGCCATGATAGTAGCCATCCCGACCAGGGCAGTCATCCACATCCAGAAGATAGCTCCCGGCCCGCCGGATACGAGCGCCGTGGCTACCCCAGCCAAGTTGCCAGTCCCGACCTGCGCCGCAAGCCCAGTGCAAAGCGCCTGGAACGACGTGATCCCGCCGCCGGCGCCCTTCCGCCTCCCGCCAAGCGTCACCTTGAACATGTACGTAAAGAACTTAACCTGCGGGAAACCGAGCCGTACCGTATAAAAAATTCCCGTCCCCAGCAAAATCCATATCATGCCCCATCCCCAGAGAATACCGTTCGATTTGGTGAAGAATGCCATCAAGAACCCTTGGATCGTTTCCATAAAAACATCCCCTCGTTTAAATTGGATATAAATATAACCCAGTATTGACACAAAAACAGTAAAAAGTAGAGCGGAGCAATAGTAAAAGATATATATTGCTCTGTCAAGTGTAAATATTTTTATTTTTCTGATATGAACAATTCTTTTAAAATAATATTAAGGATTATTTGATGGAATACTTATCAAAAAAAGATTTTCTTACTTTTGTCAACGCTCTGGCATCCGATATTATTCAGCGGTTCCTGGTGACACTATTTCGCGATCAATAGGCTGTTCTAAATGCGGCTGAGTTATTTCCAAAGGCGGTTTTAACGCTTCACCCTTCTGGCCTTTGATTTCAAAATGGAAGGGGCCCCTTTCGAGGCCCCTTCTGTGGGTCAATCTTTTCTTAAAAGGGCGGTTGCTAAACTATCATCTCTTTTAGCGCGGCGCCCGCCGGAACCATTGGGAATACGTTGTAGCGCTGCGGTATGGGAATGTGTACCAGCACTGGGCCTGGCGTTGCGACAGCGCGCTCTATAGCGCCGCGTAACAGCGCCGGATCTTCCGCCTTGAACGCCTCGATCCCCATGCCCTGAGCGATTTTTACAAAATCGGGCTGTCTGGAATAGATCGTGCTGGAGAAGCGCTCATGGTAAAAGAGCTGCTGCCATTGCCTCACCATTCCCAAGCAGTTATTGTCCAATACGATGACCTTGACCGGCAGATTGTATCTCGCGTATGTGTCGAGTTCCTGTATGTTCATCATCGCGCTGCCGTCACCCGCAAGGCAGATTATGGGGAGTTCGGGCTTCGCGAAGTGAGCGCCTATTGACGCCGGTATCCCGAAACCCATAGTGCCGAGGCCGCCTGATGTCAGAAATCGCCTTGGCTGTCTGGCGTTGTGATATAGAGCCGCCCACATCTGATGCTGCCCCACTTCGGTGATGACGATGGCTTCGCCCTGAAGTACCTCGTCGAGCGCTTCTATGACCTGCCACGGATATATTTCCCCAGTATTGGCCTCTCTGTGCAGCGGTTCATCCTCTTCCATCTTCCGCACCACGTCACGCCAAGCGCGGCGCGCGGCCGAGTCGTGCCCTGCCGCCGTGCCGGTAAGAATGTCAAGAATCTTGCGAGCGTCCCCGATTAGGGATACGTCCGCGTCTATGTTCTTGTGAATCTCCGCCATGTCGAGGTCTATATGAATGACTGACGCGTCTCGCGCGAACCCGGCTTGTTTTCCCGTGCTGCGGTCGCTCAGCCTCGAGCCGACCACGACCACGACATCCGCTTTGTCCAGCGCGCGGTTTGCGGCGGCGTTTCCGTGCATTCCGACCATCCCGATGCTGTTTATATGCGCGCTCGGCAAACTGCCTTTGCCTAAAAGCGATGTTGCGACAAGCAGTTCGAGTTTCTCCGAAAAGTTCTTGAGCTGCTCGAAAGCCCCCGATATATTGACGCCGTTCCCGGCTATGACCACCGGGCGCTTTGCGCACCTGATGAGCCCGGCCGCCTCGTCCATACCCGAAAGATCCTCCGGAAGTTCAGCCCTGTAGCAGGGGGAGTTTTCGACCTCCGCTCTCGCGTAAACGCCCTTTTCCCGCTGCACGTCTACCGGAAAATCCACGACTACCGGACCCGGACGCCCCGCTGACGCGATGTAGCACGCGTCGCGAATCATTTGAGGTATCTCTTCGGCGCTTCTCAACTGCATGCTGTGCTTTACAACCGGTAAGGTAATGCCTAGAATATGCGCCTCCTGGAAAGCGTCGGTTCCGATGGAGTCAGTGGCCACCTGCCCCGTAATCGCAAGCATCGGAGACGAGTCCATGTGAGCTGTGGCTATGCCGGTAACGAGGTTTGTCGCTCCGGGTCCCGATGTTGCGACGCAGACGCCGATCTTGCCGCCCGCCCTGGAAAATCCGTCCGCCGCGTGGGCCGCCGCCTGTTCGTGGCGAACAAGCACGTGCTTTATCGGCGAATCGTATATAGCGTCGTAGAGGGGGATAACGGTGCCTCCCGGTATCCCAAAAATCGTCTCAACCCCCTCGTCTTCGAGCGACTTCATCAGTATTTCGGCGCCTGTCAGTTCCATGTATCTCACTCCTTTATATTTTATGACTATCCAATTGTCTCATAATGATGAACCCGAGATGACGGGCCGGCGACTCACTCCGCGAATTGGACCGCTCATACACCTCTGTCCTGAGCTGATTCGCTCGCCCGACATCCA
>JAISYM010000060.1 GCA_031269875.1 Synergistaceae bacterium | reverse complement strand
GCGTCCGACATGGATGTCGGGCGAGCGAATCAGCTCAGGACAGAGGTGTATGAGCGGTCCAATTCGCGGAGTGAGTCGCCGGTTCATCATCTCGGGTTCATCATTATGAGACAATTGGATAGTCATATAATGTTATACCTGTACAAAAAATGGCATTAATTTCTGATTCTGGAGGCTGCCTGACATGACGACAGAGACGCACGACGAGTACTGGCCACAATTAAGCGACATACAGCGCGCAAAACAGCGGATAGGTTCCGTCGTTACCGCTACCCCTCTTACCAGGAACGCGCCGCTCTCGGAGAAGCACGACGCCGAAATCCTGCTGAAGCGCGAAGACCTGCAGGTCGTCCGTTCGTACAAGATAAGGGGCGCGTATAACAAAATTTCAAGCCTGTCGCGCGAAGAGGCATCTGCCGGCGTAGTGTGCGCGAGTGCCGGAAACCACGCGCAGGGGGTCGCGCTCGCCGCGAACCTGCTGGGCATCAAGGCGACCATATTCATGCCGAAGCCAACGCCGCAGCAGAAGATAGCGCAAGTCAGGATGCACGGCAGGAAAAGCGCGGAGATAGTCCTCTCGGGCGATACTTACGACGACTCCTGCGCGGAGGCCATGAAGTACTGCGAGGAACACGGCTCCACTTTCGTACACCCGTTCAACGATCCGCTGATCATAGAGGGGCAGGGAACGGTCGGGCTGGATATACTGAACGACACGAAAAAACCCATCGACTACCTCTTGCTGCCTGTCGGCGGAGGCGGCTTGGCTTCGGGCGTGTCGAGCGTCTTTCGCGCCATAAGCCCCGAGACGAAGATCATCGGGGTGGAGGCCGCCGGGGCGGCGTCTATGAAACGCTCGTTCGAGGCAGGCCGGGTTACCACGCTCGAAGAAATAGACACGTTCGCCGACGGCATAGCGGTCAGAACCCCCGGTGAGATAACGTACAGGATATGCAGGAAAAATCTTGATGACATACTTATCGTTCCTGAGGGAAAGATATGCTCCACGATACTGGAACTATATAACGAAAGCGCGATCGTGGCCGAACCAGCCGGCGCCGCCTCCATCGCGGCCCTTTCGCTTTTGGGCGGCGCGATATGCGGCAAAAACGTCGTGTGCCTCGTGAGCGGCAGCAACAACGACATAACGCGCATGGAGGAGATAAAGGAGCGCTCCATGCTGTTCGAGGGGCTGAAGCACTACTTCGTCGTGCGCTTCCCCCAAAGGGCGGGCGCCCTGCGCGAGTTCCTGGAAAAAGTGCTTGGCCCGGACGACGACATCGCCTGGTTTCAGTACGCTAAAAAGAACGCGATGGAAAAGGGCCCGGCCATTGTCGGGATCGAGGTGCGCTCGCCGGACGACTTCGGGCCCCTTGTCGAGCGCATGAACGCCAATCAGATCGTATACGAATACCTCAACGACAAACCGGATCTGCTGAGGATCATTTGAACGAAATACGCTGACATCGCCGCGCTCACTTCCAATTCTCGCAGCTCAGACGCCGCTGGAGTTCCTTCAGCCGCGCTATTCGCTGGCAATAATCGGGGAGGACGCTTCCGACGATATTCCAGAACCTGGCCGAATGGTTCATCTCGGTCAGGTGCGCCAGTTCGTGGACGACCACATAGTCGATCACGTCGTCGCAAGCCATGATCAGCCGCCAGGAGAAGTTTATGTTTTTCCTGCCGGAGCAGCTGCCCCAGCGGCTGGTCGCGCCGTTTATCTTGACCGACGCTGGCGTGACGTTCATCAGCTTTGCGAATTCAAGCGTCTTATGGGTCAAGTCGCGCTTGGCAAGCATTCGGTAAATCTGAACGCAGATGATTTTGACCTGCTCCGGCGAAAGGCCGGGCGGCATGTAAAAGCGTTCGTCGTCGAAACCAATGCTCTGGCCGTCTCTCGCGGCGATGGGATACTCTTTTTCGCGATATGTGAGCGTGTCGCCGTAGTTAACGGTGAAATTCCACCGCTTGTTCTCCATCTCGGCCAATTTCGTCAGTTTGTCCGCGATCCACTTTTGCTTTGACTCGACGAATTTGTCAATCTTGCCTTTCGGCGTTTCCAGCGGAGCGCGAACCTCGACGCCGCCTTTGCGCACGTACAGCGCGAGGGTATGCCGTTTGGAACGAATGAGCGTATAATCCGTCATTTCTCCGCCGCGCCGCCGGCACGCCCCAGCAGCTCAGCCAGTTCCGTGGCGAAGTACGTTATCACAAGGTCGCATCCGGCGCGCCTCACGGCTGTATGATACTCGATCAGGCCTCTGGCGCGTTCAAGCGCCCCGGCTGAAATCGCCGAGTGAAGGAGCATATATTCGCCGCTCACGACGTAGCCGGCCATAGGGAGATCCGTGCGCGCCCGCAGTTTCGCGGCTATATCGAGATACGGAACAGCGGGCTTGACTATGAGGATATCCGCGCCTTCGTCAACATCCATGAGCGCGTCGCGCAGTATCTCCCTCGGGTTCGCAGAGGGGAGCTGATAGCCTCGCCTGTCGCCGAAGCTCGGAGCGCTTCCGGCGGCGTCGCGGAACGGCCCGTAAAAGGCGGACGCGTGCTTTGCCGCGTAACTCATAACGCCGACGCCGGAGAAGCCTTCGCCGTCGAGCGCGGAGCGAATAGCCGCGACCCTGCCATCCATCATATCCGACGGCGCTATCACATGCGCGCCCGCGGCGGCTTGGCTCAGTGCTACCTTCGAAAGCAGTTCCAATGTGGCGTCATTATCCACGCTGCCGTCCGATGAAAGATGCCCACAGTGTCCGTGGCTCGTATACTCGCACATGCAGGTGTCGGCGATCAAAACCGCGTCCGGATAGTTCTTCCTCAAAAATTCCAGGGCGCGCTGAACGGGCTGCCCTTTGTCAAAAGCGCTCGTCCCGTCTTCGTCCTTATAGGTCGGAAGGCCAAACAACAAAAAAGCCTTGACCCCGTTCCGAATGGCCGGGCCTGCGATCTTGGGGAGCATGTCGACGCTCCAATGCGATACCCCTGGAAACGACGGAATAGGGCGGCATTCGCCCTCTCCGGGGCAGACGAAAATCGGCAGTATGAGATGCCGGCTTTCAAGCGTTACCTCCGTGAGCATTCCGCGAATCGTAGGGTTCTGGCGAAGCCGCCTCATTCGTACTACCGGAAAACCGGTCATTAAACAGACCTCCTCGATAAAAAATATTTGCGCCGCTTGTTCAAAAAGTGTATTCCAGTCACTTACCCTATTTTGGTGCTTTTCAGTCTTTTGCTGTCTTCTTCCATTCGACGGTGCTCCCGCCAGTAATCTTCGCCGGAGAGCCGCTCATTTTAGCCGACGTATCGTCCATCGTAACGGTATCGAACACGACCTTGAATGGAATATCGCTGAATTCGAGAAGCGGGTTGACCCGCGATATTATCTGCTGAGTCAGAGCATCCGGCTGCTTGACGTTTTCAACATATATGGCTGTATTCTCAAGATACACGCCGTCGCGCCCAAGTCCAAGTACGCCTTTTGCCGCAAGCCGTATTCTAAGGGTGAAGATAAATTCAGCGCTGAACACCCCGCGAGCGGTGAAACCGGACGGGGAAAAGTCGAAGCGGAGATTGGAGAAGCCGCTCTGTTCATTAGTGGCGAAGTACGCGTTCACATCTTCTTCGAGCAGGACAATCTCGCCCCTCGAGTATCCGATCAGGGAGGCAAGGGCATCCACGTCGCCGGATAAGGCCGCGTCTCTGTTGGTCAGGAGGGCGTTAAGCCTCATGGCGTCGATCCGTATCCCGCTCATAACGACGCCGTTCATCTCGGCATAGGCCCGACTCTCCTTGACCGTCACAAAGAGCGAATCGGGAGAAAAACTCTCGCCCAGAAGGGACGCAACGCGTCCTGCCATATCGGCGTCAGAAACGCCCGTGTACGCCTGTGACGCCGGTTCACCCGGCGCGGCGGAGAAAAATGCCGTTAAAACGATTAAAATGAACAATAAACGCCTATGTGCCACGTGAAACATCATATTAAAAGGCATCAGCCTCACCTCGCAAATATTGTAATAGCATCTCTAACTAAATCAACCCTTACTTTAATTATAACCTGATTACCCTCTCATTTTGACAAATTTTGCGTATTCGTATAAATTAAGGAAAGGCTGATTAATGAGCCTAAACAAAATTTTGCCGTTCAGGAAGCCTGACGCCGCAAGGGTTTAAATCCTCACCCTTTAGGCATCTAACAATAAATCAGCCTTTTTTTAAACTTATGACTTTGCGAAATGAGGGGCAGAAATGAGTACGGAAAAATCATCCATTCGCTGGCTGAAGGAGAGCGAGCCTGCTTTGGATTCGGCAAAAACAGATATAGAGCGCGCCGTGGCGGAAATCGCGAGGGATGTCCGTCTTAGAGGCGCGGACGCCGTGCGGGAGCACTCGCGGAGGCTCGACGGATTTGACGGACCGTTCGGGACGCCATACGAAGCGGCCCTGTCCGCGCTTGACGCGCTCGACACGGGAGTCAAACTCGCCATCGAGGAGTCCATTCGCAACGTCAGGCGCTTCCATTCGCTTGAAAAAGAGACACTCCTGGATCGCGAGTGGGAGCTTTCACTAGGCGTGCGGGCAGGTTTCCGCTATGTGCCGGTCGACAGCGCCGCCGTCTATATACCGGGCGGAAGGTACCCATTGGTCAGTTCAGCCGTCATGTGCGTGGTTCCGGCTCAGGAGGCTGGGGTCAGAAGAATCGCGGCGTTCTCGCCTCCGGGGAGGGACGGCAAAATCGACGCCACTGTCCTTGCGGCTCTGGCCCTCCTCGATATACGCGAGATATGGGCGATAGGAGGGGCGCAGGCGATAGCGGCCGCGGCTCTCGGGGCGGGCGAGATTGGCAAGGTCGACTTCATAGCCGGCCCGGGAAACGCTTACGTCGCTGAGGCCAAGCGGAGCTTCTTCGGAACGGTGGGAATAGATGGCGTGGCCGGCCCGAGCGAAGTCCTCATTCTGGCTGACGAGAGAGCAAACTTCAAGTACGCGGCGAGGGACCTGCTCGCTCAGTCGGAACACGACCCAATGGCCAGAGCTTGTCTTGTGACCACCAGCGAGGCGTTCGCGCGCGATACGATGAACGAGCTCGCCTCACTGCTCCCGCGCCTCTCGACCACAGAGACGGCCGGGAAGTCGTGGGCACGCAACGGGGCGGTAGGGATCGCGGGCTCGCTGGACGACGCCATAGATTACGCCAACTCCATAGCGCCCGAACATCTTCAACTCGCGCTCGCGAACCCGCGCGGGGCGCTGGAGAATTGCCGGGCTTACGGCGCGGCTTTTCTGGGTTACAGCAGCAGCGAGGTGTTCGGCGACTACATAGCCGGGACGAATCACACGCTTCCCACCGCCGGACGATCTAAATTTTCGAGCGGTCTGTGGACTGGATCGTTTATGAGGATTATGACTCACCTGGACCTCTCGCCCGACGGGGCGTCACGCATGTCCGGGCCGGGAGAGACACTTGCGCGTACCGAAGGCCTCGACGCCCACGCGGACGCCTTACGCGCGCGCGGGAGGACTTCGCTGTGAACGGCTCGCCAAAGATCCGCGACTTCACGGTCACATCTATGTTCGCGGCCATAATCTTCGTAATGACCTTTTCCCCTATAGGATTCATACCGCTTGGCGCTATGAACGCCACGATAATTCACGTTCCGGTGATAATCGGAGCCATCGTGATGGGGCCAAGGACAGGCGCTTTCCTGGGTTCGCTCTTTGGCCTCGCGAGTCTGATCCGCGCCACTATATCGCCTAATCTGCTCTCCTTCGTATTCTCACCGCTCATTCCGCTCCCCGGCACAGATCAGGGAAGCCTTTGGGCTCTTTTGATCTGCTTCGGCCCCCGCGTATTGGTGGGAATCACCCCATATTACACCGACAAGTTTTTCATGAAATTTACCGGCCCGAATCCCAAGTGGCGTTTCATGTCGACATTTTTTGCGGGTATGGCCGGTTCTATGACGAACACCATTCTCGTCATGGGCCTGATCTTTCTGATATTCAAGGACGCCTACGCAAGCGCCGTCGGTTCCGGCGCGGAGCTGGTGTTAGGCATGATAATGACCGTGGTGTTCGCTCACGGCATCCCGGAAAGCTTAATCGCCGGGATATTTACCTCGGCTGTCTGCCGAGCGCTCCAATCTTACCTGAAACGGGGGACGAAACGGGAGATAGATGCTTAGGCGCGGTTTCAAATCTACATCCGATTTCAAAAATGGTATTAGTTTGGCACGATCAGCCTTCCGATCAGGAGAGTCAGCTCAAAGAGCAGGTAGAGCGGGACGCCAAGCGCTATCTGAGAGATGACGTCCGGCGGGGTGCATATACCTGCGATTAAAAATAAGGCGACTATTATGTGCGGCCTGAACCGCGACACCCGCTTTGGCGTCAGGATGCCAAGCGCAAACGACGCGAGAAGGACGAGCGGTGTTTCGAGCAGCAGGCCGGACGCGATCATCAGCGCGGCCAGCATCGAAAGATACTCGGAGAACCCCCAAAGCTGCTGTACCGCGTCAGAAGCGCCGAACGACAGGAAGAACTTCAGCACGACCGGCGCAAGAAATTTATAGGTTAAAGCGGATCCGGATATAAAAAGTAGGGGAATGAGCAGAAGCGCCGCCGCCGCGTATCGCCTCTCGTTTCCGATCAACGCCGGCCACACGAAAGCGCCGATCTGCAAGAGCGCAAACGGCAGGGACATAAGAACGCCCGTCCACACCGAAAGACGCAGGTACGCGGTGAACTTTTCAGCGGGCGCGAATGTGTAGAGCTTCACGCCAAGACCTGAGACAGGGCTCATAAGAAACGCCGCCAGATTGTCCGAGAACACGAAAGCGGCAAGCGCAGAAGCGGAAAAAACAACTAAAACAGCTATCACTCGTCTCCTCAGTTCGTCAAGATGGTCCTCCCACCCGCTTTCACCGCCTAGCGGCATTTTACCGTTTGCTTTTTCACTCGTCCGCGCGCCGCTCATCTTCGGAACGGCCGCCGCGCTGTCGTTCGTCCCCGTAGAGCGCGGACTTAAACTCGCGTATCGCGCTTCCGGCGGCGCGGCCCACCTCCGGCAGCCGCTTTGCGCCAAATAAGACGAGTGCCAGAACTATCAAAAGGGCTATTTCACCCATTCCCAGATTCATCAATACCCCCCCTAAAACGGAAATTCGTCAAAACCAGGAAGCTCCGGAAGATCCTCATTTTCATCCGTCGGCCGTATCCCGGGCGTCAAGGTTTGTTGCAAAACGGCGCCTACGCTGAACGCGACTGGCTCCGCCGGACACACGACGAGACAAGCGCCGCACCCGATACAGTACGTTTCGTCAAAAACCGGCTTCGTCAGGCCGGGAACAGGCGATTCGCCGTACCTCACCATCCTGAGTGACCGTGTAGGACACACTTCCGCACAAGCGCCGCAAGCCTGCCCCTTCGTGACGACGACACATCTCTCCAGCGTAAGGTTCGAGAGGGCCACGCGCGTTCTGCGCTTCTCCTCGGCTTCAAGCCGCCGTATGGCTCCTGTCGGGCATACGCGCCCGCACTCCGTACAGTTATATTGACAGAAATCTCCGCAATAATCCAGCTCCGGATGCGGCGAATTTTTCGCCTTCACTATCCCGACCGGACAGGCTGCCGTACAAACCTGGCACCCAACGCAAAGCGATAAGTAACGCCCTATATCCCCAGCGCCGGGCGGCAGGATGTGATCATCGCCGCTCTGTCCGCCCCGCCCGTCCGCTTTGTCTTCTTTTATCCCGGGCGTAGCGGAGCGGTTCATAAAAATGTTAAGACTTGGCCCCGCCAGAAAAATTGCGCAGGAGAAAAAAGCCGACACGCGAGCGGCGGACATCTTCAAAAACTCCCGCCTGGGGGCTGATTTCGCCGATCCCAAAGCGCCGTATGAGATAAAACCGCCCTTGCAGACCGTCTCGCATGAAAAGCAGAGGACACAGCGGCTTCGCGTAATTTTTTTCTCACGTGCGTTTACGCAGTTGACCGGACATTTTTTTTCGCACATACCGCACGAGAAGCACCCTTCCGACACACTCATCCCGAACGGTGCGACCCCTGAGAGCAAACCCAGCGTCAGACCGACGGGGCACCAGTCGCAAAACCTGCGGCCGCGGAAAAACGCGGGGGCTGAAATGATAAAAAGCGGCAGAGCAAGGCCAATCGCAGACCAGTTCAACTCCCCGCGCCACATCATCGCAACCCCTCTCAGGCCGCGCCCGAAATTGGATATAGGATCCATCGCTATCGTCGGTTCCCTGAGTATGGCGATAACCATACCGGTGACGAGCGGCACGAGAAACCTGGCCCTAAACGGCGATATGAAACGTGCCCTTCCCGACCGCCATATCCTGAAAAAAAGCTCCTGCAAAGTCCCCATCGGACAGAGCGCCGAACAAAATACCCGGCCGAATATGACCGATATCGCAAGGGTGCAGAGCACAACCGCCCCACTTGCGCCCGTTCTATAGAGCGCGGCGGAAAACTGGCCTCCGGCCAGCGTGGCGAGCGCGCCATTCCAGAGCGTCGCGCTGGAAAAAAACGAAATCACGAAGAGCGCAAGCACAGCATAAGATACGATTGCGCGCACAAAAGCACATAAACTTGACCGCCCGCTTTGGGCGCTTTCCGGCGGCGTCTTGTCGTTTTCAGCCATGAATCAAGAGAGCGTGAGGCGCTCTATCCTCAGCTTCGAAAGATCCATCTGCCCGAAACCCGCCTCGGAGGCCAGCCGAATATGTTCAACCTCCCCCTGTTTGCGGCCTAGCAGCATTGAGGCCGCCGTATCCGCCGCTACGATGTCAGGCGATAAAATCAAAGACCCAATATCGGCCACGTCAGCGGGAGAACCACCCCGCGGGCCATTTCTCGTTATGACCCGGTAAGCGTCCACGACGTTCAAATCAGGTTTCCTCACGCCCAAGAAATCCGCTATGCAGCGCTGAAGTCCCTTTGAATGATATTCCATCCGGTTCCAGACGCAGCCCATAAGATTCTTTGCCGCAATGCTCACTCCCGCGCCTCCATGATGCTTGAGAACCGGTACGCTGATCAACACTTCGCACTCCAAAAGAGACTCGTGTATCAGAGTCTCCTTGAGGCGCTCGCCGTTAACCTGAACCGTCTCATAATAGCCTTCCTTCTCCGCTGGGGCGTAAACAGCTCCCGCAGAGGAAGCCGCCGCGTATACGCCGCTGCTCTTTCTGCTGTTTTCCCAATATTCTATAGAGTGATCCATCACGACTACGCGTTTCGCGCCAGCGTCCAGGCAGTGCTTCGTGATATTCGCCACCAGCGCCGGAGAGGTATTTGAGGCGTTTTCAGGCGCCGTGTCCCAGGACATATTCGGTTTGATCAGCACGCTCTGATCTTTTTTGACAAACCTGCCTATCCCGCCGACAGACTTTATCGCGCGATCGAACATAACCTCCGGCTTCCCGCCCTTTACCGCGACCAAATCCGGGTAATCCAGCGCTTCGGCCCCGGGCAGCGCAAACCGCAGACCCCTCGGCAGAAAGAGCAGCCCCGCGCCGATACCAAGAACAGCCGTCTTCTTAAGAAATTCTCGCCTGTCTATTGATTCCACCACCCTTGCGGAAAACTTAAATTAATAATACTACAAAAATTGTGTTTTTTTAGCGCGCCCAATATATAAATTTATGACTATCCAATTGTCTCATAATGATGAACCCGAGATGACGGGCCGGCGACTCACTCCGCGAATTGGACCGCTCATACACCTCTGTCCTGAGCTGATTCGCTCGCCCGACATCCA
>JAISYM010000015.1 GCA_031269875.1 Synergistaceae bacterium | reverse complement strand
GCGTTGGTCCGGCGGCGCGAAGTTTATCGAAATCGAAGGTGCGAAAGCCGTCGCTTTCACGGTCTCCAATCAGGGCGGAACCACGACGCTGGAGGGTACGCTCGACATCCTCGACCGGGAAACCTTTGTCAAAAGCGCTGAGTCTCTCGCGGGAGAAGGTGTCACACCGGCAAAAGGCCTCGGCAGCATCATAACATTATCTAAATCGGGTGGCGGGGGCGGCGGGGGTATGCTGCCCGCGGCGACACTTATCAACTACTGGCTGATGAAATAGGAAGGGGGGGGTAAACAGATGATAAAAATTTTAAAGGCAAAGATGGCTAAGACTTGCGTCGTCCTTTTGGCGGTTATCATGGTTTTGGGAGGTTTGTCCGGCGCGCGTCCGGCGCGGGCGGCCTTTAACACGGCGTCGCAAGAGAAAAACGGAGCCGTTTTGCGTAAAATCATGGTGGAGGACAAATCCTCTGACCAGAGGATCATGCCGGCAGGTTTATAAATAATATAAGCCCGTTTGTATTCCAGAGGCCCGAAGGGATTGCGCGCAGTCCATTCGGGCCTCTGCCGCTATACAGCGGCGGCAAAAAATCGGGGCCTTATTTATTTGTCACACGTTTTGCTGGTATTGCCAAAATGATTCTTTGAGTATAAAGTTCAAGTGTATAAATGCTTAGTAATCGTAGGTAAACGAGGCCTAAAGTATGTTTTTCAAAAGTAACTTAAATGTGGCAGTGATTTATGGCGTTTTTAAAAAATTTAATTTTAGGGAGTCGTCGATAATTTAAGGAGGGAATTGACAAATTAATTAATAAATGAGTGGTAATTGCTCAAGGGCCTCAAGCGGATCAGACTCCAGAATATAAAGAAGGCTGATTTATCGAAAGGAGTGACTGCGTAAATTTATGCGAAGGGGATCAATTTACAATGCTTGGAATGTAAAACTATTCGCTGGACTTGTGAGGAAGGGTGTGTTCCTTTGCGGGTTCGCAGCGTTTGCCGTTGTGGTTTTACTCGCCGCCGTACTATTTACCGGAGCGGGGGGCGCTCTGCCCGCCTGGGCGGCTGTTCCGCTAAGAAACGTGTTCCCTCCATACAAAGAGGAGCTTGTGCTGGAGGACAACAACCAGACGCTCGTCACCAGGAAGGCAAATGTGCTGTTCGTGCTGGATACTGGCTCCGCCATGACGTTTACCGCGACGGGCACGATGCCTGAATGGGGTGTCAACGTATTTGATCAGAACACCGCGGCTGAAATGCTCAGGCAGGCGACTTACGGGCACGGCGGTCTCGACGTGGTAGGCGGCACTAATAGTGGCGCTACTCGAACGAGATACGGCCGCGAGGGACTTGACCCTGTCGACGAGACCAACAATTTGACGCCGGAGAACACGGATCTCAGCAATCACCTGAACAACTACTACTCGCCGTTCAGAGATGAGCCGTACAAATTGGTGTTCAAGGACACGAAGCGGGAATGGTGGCAGACCGGGCCCGGCGGATCTGATTTTACAAAAGATGATCTTGTGCCAAACGACAGCCGCATGTACAAGATGAAGCTCGTCATGTGGCGTGTGCTGTCCGACGTGGTGCTGCTCGAGAACCTTCGTATCGGGATGGCGACGACGTTCCTAGAGGCGAGGGGGCCGCATGTGACCGCCGTAGCTGATTTTTATAAAATAGCCCCGTATGGGGTGTCGGGCGAGTTTCCAAGCTTCGAATATGGTACCGGGCCGAGTTGGGCCACTAATTTAGCGGGCACTAGCGGTTACGGCAATTCTGAACATACGACTTGGGGCATCGATCGATCGCTTTACGATTCCGCGAATCGCGATAAGTCTGAATGGAAATTGCTGAACCGCGCTTATCTGCGGCTTCCGATCGCCGACTACTCCAAGGACCACATAGCCAAATTCCGGCTTTGGATCGATGGTTATGAGGATGTCAATATAACAGTGGACGACACGCCAAAACCGTATTACCACACCAACCCGGAGCTGTTCGCTGACGGCAAGACGTACCTGAGCACGGCGATTTACCCAGGCCACCCGAAACTCTCGCGTGCGGCGCTACTGGGCGTGACAGACGCGATAGGCACGCCGGGGATAGTTTTTTCAGACAGGGACAATCCCACAATATCCTCTATTCAGGCTAACAGCTCAATGGACGCGTTCAAGAATGGACGCGCCCGCGGAAACTATTTCAAGAGTGGTTCCGGCGAAGCCCTCGGCACAATTCTAGATTTCTTTTCTCCCCCGGTCAGCGGAAAAGGAGATGTCTCGGTAAGCGCTAAAAATGTCGGTCAAGCTCCGGCTGTCTCGTTTCCCCTGAAAGATCCGTGCGAGAAAAACTGGGTCGTGATTTTCACCGCCGGTGACGACAGCGGCGACGACGCGGCAGACTATACCTCGGCTCAAGCGGTCAGTGATCTGTACAATTTCACGAAAGCCAATAAACTTACAAAGCTGGTGAAGGAAGGAACAAGTGCTGATAACAACGAATTCGGGGAAATCGAGCTGCAAGACGGTGTCCGTACGCTCGTCGTAGGTTTCGTAGACCCGAATTCTACGGCGGAAAATGTGGAGAAACTCAAAAAAAAGCTCAACGCTATGGCGGCCGCTGGCGACCCGCTGCCGGACGGCTCCCCAAACCCGAACGCCAAGGCCTATTTCGCGAACGACGTGAGCGGACTGATACAGGCGCTGCGATCCGTGCTGGCCAGGATAAACAGCGAGATTCAGCCTGCTCCCGGCCCCTTTATGGAAAGTGCCCCGATGGGGGACGAGGAGAACCCTGACCCCAACCAGTTCAACATATTTTCCGCCGGGTACCGCATTAACAAATTCGATCAGTGGATAGGGACTTTTTCGCGCTACAAATCCGTGAAAGAGGACGATTCGATTGCGGCGACGGAGCTGTGGGAGCTGGGTTCCGATTTGCGAGGCTCGCTTACCCCGGGCAGCCGCAACCTCGTCTACTGGAGCCACCAGCAGGGAAAATTTGAAAAGATGGAATTTACCTCAGAACTGGAGGAAACGAGCCCGCACCCCCTCGCGTCTATGATTGGCGTCACTGACGCCTTTGTGGCCGGCATGGACGCGACGAACATACCAGACCAGACATTCGCGAAAAAGCTGCACCCATCCCGCGCGCTGGTGAACTGGCTTTTCGGCTACGAGTATTCGTATATCGGCGAGGAGTTGCTCTTGCGGAGGTCGCTGCTCGCGGATTTTGGCCAGTCGACAGGCGTTCTTGTCGGGCCGCCTCAGCCGACTGACAGCCTTCCGGGCTACAGGGAGTGGGCGGAACTCCCCGCGCAGAAAGGCCTCCAGACGAGGATATACGCTCAGACTAACGACGGCATCCTGCACGTCATAAACCCGAAACTCGGCATACAGCCCAGCGAGCGCGAGCAGATGGCCATAGTGCCGCCGCCGTCGCTCATGCCGATTCGCCTTGCCGCGCTCAAGATGACGAAAGTCGGGAAGGATGAAGACTACCAGATGCGCTGGCTGGACGTATATGATTTTATGACCACGACCAGCGACGACATCCCCATAAGCTCCAAACCGGCGTATGTCCTGGACGGCCCTGTGCGGCTGCGGCGCTTCAATATCGAGCATGAGGGATGGCGGTCGTTCCTGTTAGCGACGCTTGGGAAAGCCGGTAATGGCCTGTATATGATGGACGTTTCCGAGCCGGACGACCCGAAATTCTACTGGTACCGCGAAACGGTGGAGAACAGGGACGGCTCGCTCACCCTGGTTCGTATGGGGGCGCAGGATGAGGAACTCCTAATGAGTCCGGGTGTAGGGGGGGGCTACAACGGAGACACGAATATATACGAGAACCCTGACGCGTATCCACTCTACCAGCTTGGCTTCAACAGCCGTAACGCCGCCGCGGGAGTGCGGAGGAGTCCGTTGGGCGCTCTGCGGAATATGATCGTCCTGCCGGGGGGAATGCAGAGAAAATTCGATCTTGACAATAACGGCAAAATGGGGGCGGCTCTCTACATAATTGACCCGGACGCGTCGAAACACACTGATTTCGACAACGCCAACGGTTGGGCCAAAGTATACAACAGCGGTTCCGTGGAAGGGAACTGGCGCGTCGGCAGCTCAGACTTCGGTCCTGCGCCATATATGGGGATGATGGTTTCGCCGCCGACGCTGCGAGTCTCACAACGCAGTGATAACGAGAGTAAATTCGTCACGGGCCAGATATACGCGTCGGACAACCGCGGAAATATCTTCGCTCTGCTGCTCGAATCGGCGGATGGCAGCCCAGGCGAAGAAAGGCTTCTGACCGCGGGTTCCCTGCGTAAAAGCTCCGATGAGTTATCCGCCAGTTACGCAAGCCCGTTCGGCGTCGTAATCTCCCGGGGAGTTAAGAAATCGGGCGCGTGGTGGGTGTCGGGGGGTACAGCGAACGTCGCCGGCGAAACGATTTTGGAGAACAAATCGCAGATGATTTATTCCTTCAAACTGCCGGATTTTACGATTGCGACTGGCAAACCCTCTCTCAGGGATGATTGGGTCGAGCTGAAATCGGACGACGTAAATTCGAAAGTGACAGATCCTGACGTGAAGGGATGGTATATCCCGCTGGAGCCGGATGGCGCTTCGCAGAATTATAAGGAGGAGTACGTCTCGGCTCAGCCGATTTTATTCGGGAATCAGATATTCTTCGCGACGTTCCTGCCGGAGAAGACGGATACCGGCGACGTCGGAAGACGGTGCGACAGCACGCGGATTAACGGCAAAGCAAGGATCTATGCCCTTGGCGCCGATACAGGCGCCGGAGCGCGTTGGTCTGGCGGCGAAAAGTTTATCGAACTCGAAGGGGCGAAAGTCGTCGGTTTCACTGTCTCCACTCAGGGCGGATCACGGACACTTGAGGGTACGCTTGCTGTCACTGATAAAGACGCCCTTGCCCAAAGCGTCGAGTCTATTTCAGAAGAGGGCGTTAGTATGGCAAATGGCGATCTCAGCAACGTCATAATAAGAATATCTGACAACGGCGGGAATGGCAGCAGTATTCCGTCCGAGACGACCATTATCAACTACTGGCTCATAAAATAGGAGGAAGTGTAAATCGATGGAGAAAATTTTAAAGGCCAAATTCACAAAGGCTTGCGCCGCTCTTTTGGCGGCAATAATGATTACGGCGGTTTTGTCCGGCGTATCCGGTGCGGGCGACGGCGGCGCCGTTTGGTGCGATACTATAGTGGAGGGCAAATCCTCTGACCAGAAGATAACGCCGGCAGGTTTATAAATAATATAAACCCGTTTGTATTCCAGAGGCCCGAAGGGATTGCGCGCAGCCCTTCGGGCCTCTGCCGCTATTTCGTCAAGGCATTAATTATCCAAGGCCATGAGGTAATGGAGCGTGTAATCTCCGGAGAGTAGGGGCGGCAATCTGCCGCCCGAATCCGTATTATTTCGTTTCTAAATCAGATGAACCTCGATGCGGTTTAGAAATGGAATTATTCGTCTGTGATAATGTCCGCATGGGACAGGAGAGAATAAGTTTGACAAAGAACGAGTTAAAGCGTGTAAAAATATTAGAGCGAGTAGCGTCGGGCAGTATGACGAATGCGGAGGTTGAAAGCGAGTTACAAGCAGGCAGGAGAACAGGGACTCATACACGGGAACCGGGGGCGCAAGCCGGCGCGGGAAGCGCCGGATGTTTTGCTTTTTTATTCGAAATCAGTATGTTTGAGTTATTATTCTTGAGCAAACGGCGTTAACGTCGCGCTGATCATGGGAGACGAAAAGACAGGTGATTTTCTCCTTTTCGAGAATAGTTTTAACATCTTTACACATAATCTCCCTTAGATCGGCGTCCAAGTTGCTGAAAGGTTCGTCCAGCAATAAAAGCCGCGGACGGGGCGCCAAGGCCCGCATCAGGGAGACGCGTTGCTGTTGGCCGCCGCTGAGCTCGTAGGGATAACGGGACGGAAAATTTTCCATTTGCGCCATAGCCAGCATTTCGTTCGCGCGCATGGCGCGTTCCTCGCCTTTCAGCCGGCGAAGGCCAAATTCTATGTTTTTTCGCACGGTCATGTGCGGAAAGAGCCCATAATCCTGAAAGACCATTCCGACGTTTCTTGATTCGGGAGGGACGTATACGTCCTTGGCGGCAACTGTTATTCCGTCAAGGACAATACTGCCTTCAAGCGGACGTTCAAAGCCCGCGATCAGGCGCAGGAGCGTGCTTTTGCCGCTGCCGCTGGGACCGACAATCCCCACAATCTCACCTTTTTCAATGCCAAATGACAGCCCGCGCAATGAGGGAATAAGCATATTACCGTATCCGAATGAAAGTTCGCGAACCTCCAGAAACATTTTATCTACCTCTCCCCGCGTCGGACTTCAGGGCGAGCCGCGCTGTAAGATTTATCGAGGAGCGAGGCAATAGCGATAAATGCCGCGCATACAGCTATGATGAGGATTGCCGGCAGGGCTATTTCCTCCATAATTTCGTTTTTAGCGAAGTCGTATACGCTCGTACCCAACGTGTTAAAATTGAAAGGGCGCAGGATCATGGTCAGCGGCAACTCTTTCATTATATCCACAAACACCAGCACAAATCCGCTTATTATAGCGTTGCGAATCAAGGGCATTTCCACGCGGAAAAATGTTTCCGAAGGCCCGGCGCCCAGCGTGCGCGCGGCTTCGCCGTAGATGTTACCGACCTTGGAGAAACCCGATTCGACCGCGTGATATCCTATAGCGAAAAAACGCACGGCATACGCGAAGATCAGCATGGCGGTCGTCCTTGAAATGTCGAAAAGATCGTGTATTCCAAACGACGCCCCGGCGCGCGATATAAACGAAAACAGGCTGATTACCCCCATCGCGAGGACCGCTCCGGGCACGGAATACCCTATTGTCGCGAATTGCGCTAAAGCCAGGTTCGGTTTTGATGGGAAAAGGCGGGTCGCGTTGACTGTTCCGACCGCAAGGATCATGGTACAGGATGTCGCCGCGAGAGCGCTTGAGACTATATTCCGCGCATTCTGCCAAAGACGGGGCAGCAGTTCCTGGTTCCACGAGAGCGTTAACCATGAGAACAGTTGACCGACCGGAATAATGACCGAAAAAAGCAACACTAAGACGCAAAAGAATGTACAGGCTAAACCGACTCGTCTCGACGGAATACGAGGCAATAGCGCCCGTTCCTTGCTGGACACGATGCGGTATTTCAGGGTGCGCTGGGCCAGTTTGTTAAAAGCCGCCAGGGTAAAAACAGCCCCCAAGAGCATAACGGACATCTTCGCGGCGGAATCGGCGTCGCTCATTCCAAACCAGGCGCTGAATATTGCCGTACTGAATGTGTGAATACCGAAGTGACTTGTCACCCCAAAATCGCTTAGAATCTCAAAAGCGACTAATGTAGCTCCTCCGGCGATGGATGGTGCCATCAGCGGCAGAAAAACCCCGAAAAAGGAACTCCACGCGCCGCGGCCGAGAAGCCGGGTATTTTCATATAACGACGCGCTCTGATGTTTCAGAAATGCCTTTACGATAAGATATACGTAGGGGAAAAGCGTCACCGCGAAAATGAAAACGGCGAACGGCATGGGCGGTATGTCAAACCCAAATCGGTTTACGTCCAAACCCAGGAACGTCCGCAGTCCGGCTTGAAACCCTCCGGTGTAGCCCATGAGATGATAATAAATATATGCCGAGATATAAGGGGGGATGGCAAGCGGCAGGACGAGCGCCCATTCTATAAAATATTTTCCGGGAAAGGCGAAAAGACAGGTAATCCATGCCAGAGGCACTCCGATCATCGACGCTATAAATACGCCGGAAAGGGTGAGGAGCAGCGTATCTAAGACGTAGGTTTGCAAGAGCCATCCGCGGATATGCAGCCAGTTTTCGTTCGCCGGGGCGGCAGCCTGAATCGCGAGGAAAATAAAAGGCAGCGAAACAGAGACAACGCTCAATCTGTGCGTGAATATCCATGGATTCCGAATACAGCTGAAAGACCTCTTCATTAACGAAGAGGCCTTTTTCAGGACAATGCTTTCTTTCAATGTTTATCACACATTCTTATTTCCAACCCCCCTTGTTGAAAACCTGAATGGCCTTGATATTGTTCTCACCGTAAATGGCAAAATCCAGCATTTGAGTCTTGAAATCCGTTCCCCAGCTTTTGAGCAGAGGGGCTGTTTCCGCCGCCGGATTTACGGGATATTCATAGTTTGCCGAGGAGAGTAACCTCTGCTGGGGTAAATCCAGGAGAAATTCGACAAGCTTGATGGCATTTTCTTTGTTCGGGCTGTTTTTCACCAGACCCGCGCCGCTGATGTTAAGATGCGTGCCGGTGGTTTTCTGATTAGGAAAAAAGATCGAAACCTTCTCAGCGGCCTTGACCTCCTCCGGGTCTTTGGAATTGAGCATCTGGCCTATATAATAGGTATTCATCAGGCAAACATCTGAAATTCCAGCCGCTATGGCTTTCGCCTGGTCGCGGTCGTTGCCCTGAGGGGCGCGCGCCAGATTATTTACGATACCCCGCGCCCACTCGAAGGCCTTATCTTCACCATCAAGGGCAATCAGGGTGGCCAAGAGCGATTGGTCGTACATTGCGGCTGACGAGCGGACGGTGATTTTGCCTTTCCACTTCGGATCGGCCAGATCTTCGTATGTGGAAAGCTGTTCCGGCTTCACCCGCTCTTTCGAGTAAACGATAATACGGGCCCGCGTCGTCAAACCTACCCAATAGCCGTCCTTATCCTTGAGATGCGCGGGAACTGCCGCGTCTATCACCGGAGAAGACGTGGGCTGTAATATACCCGCAACTTTCGCCGAGTTCAGTACACCGCCGTCGACTGTCATAAAGAGATCGGCCGGCGATCTTTCGCCCTCCCGTTTGATGCGCTCGACCAGCTCTGGCGCGTTGCCGCTGATAACATTGACCTTGATTCCGGTCTCTTTTGTGAAATTGTTGTATAAAACTTCGTCAATTTCGTAATGGCGAGCGGAATAAACATTGACCTCCGGCGAGGCGGCAAGCGCGACACTAGCGCAGGTCAGGGAAAAGGCGCAAATGGACAAAAAAACTAAAATTTTTCGCTTCATAAAAAATAGCCTCCTATTTCATCTTTTATCGCATATACATAACGAATCCAAAAACCGCATCAGGCTAATAAACTACGTCAAGATATTCAGCGCATACACAAAAACACCCTCTCTCCGGCTTATACCAATTTGAAATCAAAAGCCTGAAGTGCGAAGCCTTAAACGGGTTTTGGACAACCCTTAAGCCACGTCAAAAACAGCCTGTCGATCGCGAATTGGTATTATTATGCAGATACAAAATGATTCTTACGACTATGTAACAAAAATAACGGGCCTCAAAGTAAGTAAAGACTAACTTATGCCAGGTTAAAACAATTTCCCTTTGTTCGTCAAATTTCGAATAAAGAAAAAAGTTGGACGTATGGCGCTTAGGTTACAGGCGTACAATAACAACGGATGATACAATTGTCAAGAAAAATTGAAAAAAAGAAGAGTGCCGGCGCAAACGGACGGGGGATTCGAGACCATGAAGATAGCATCGTAAAACAATCAAAGGTTTAAATGAAGAGCGCCGTATCACTCGCAACGGCGCTCTTTTCGGTATGGTTTATATTACTTGAGTTCGACCTTGCCGCCGGCCTCTTCGACCTTTTTCTTGATATCCTCGGCCTCTTCTTTGGAAGCAGCCTCTTTAATGGGCTTGGGGGGATTGTCGACGAGATCCTTTGCCTCTTTCAGGCCGAGACCTGTGATCTCGCGAACGACTTTGATGACATTGATTTTGTTTGCGCCGTGATCCATAAGAACGACGTCAAACTCGGTCTTCTCCTCCTCCGGGGCCGCGGCGGCACCTGGGGCGGCGGCAACCTGAATCGCGGCCATCGGCGCGGCGGCTGATACGCCAAACTTCTCCTCCAGTTCCTTTACGAGCTCCGAAAGCTCTAGTACTGACATCTCCTCAATAGCCTTAACCAATTCTTCATGCGTCATATAAAAGTCCTCCTCAATGTTTTTCTTTGATATCTTAAATATTTCTCGATTTTACCCTTTTGCCAGGCGGGCTACGCCGCCTTTTCCTTCTGTTCCCTGATCGCGGACAACGCCGTAACAAGCCCGCGAGCCGGGCCGGAAAGGACGGTCACGAAACCTCTGATCGGCCCGTTCATGACGCCAAGGAGCTGCGCCAGGAGAACGTCGCGAGACGGCAGATCGGCCAAAGCCATGACCTGATCTTTCGAAAGCTGTTTTGTGCCCATGATCCCGCCTTTAATGACAAGAGCTTCATTGCCCTTTTCCTTGGCGAAATCACGAAGCGCCTTCGCAACCGCCGCGACATCGCCGTAAGCGAAGACATACGCGTTCGGCCCCTCGTCGATTCCGTCCGCGGTAGGCTTCCCTGATTCACGCAACGCTATTCGCATGAGCGTATTCTTGGTTACCTTCATCTCGCCGCCGGCAGCCCGGATCAGCTTACGCACGTTCGTCGCCTTTGAGACGGTCAATCCCCTATACTCGACGACGTAGACCGCTCCGCTTGCCGACGCTTTTTCCACAAGAGCGTCAATTTCCCTGCGTTTTACCTCTGTTGGCATAAATTCACCTCCTTATCGAAAAGTAATACCTTACGATCAAACGGCTTTATAACACGGCTGAGCGATTGTTAGAAATGGCAATAACGCTTCACCTTTTAGGCCCTTGATTTTAAAATAAACAAAAGCCGGCGCTCAAATTACAGAGCCCGGCTCAAATCAACACGCGATGAAACAGCGAATCGCCAGAACCTCGGCGGGAGTTTAAGCCCCTTACGGCGGCGCCCGCTTTCTTTAGCTCTTCTTCATATTATTTTAGGATCCGTTCCGGCCTTCCTGCCGGCAGGGCGATATAGCTACTCTGCGGAGTCCTTCTGTATGGCTGTCGCGTCGACCTTTATACCGGCGCCCATCGTAGAGGAAATAGCGATGCCCTTTATATACGTCCCCTTCACCGCGGACGGACGCGCTTTTAATATGGCGCGCAGCAGAGTCCTGACGTTGTCCGAGAGCTGTTCGGCGGTGAAAGATGCGCGGCCGACCCCATTATGAATGATTCCGGCCTTGTCAACGCGGAACTCAACGCGTCCGGCCTTGATTTCCTTAACCGCGCCGGCTACGTCAAACGTCACCGTGTTCGTCTTCGCGCTCGGCATCAGCCCTCTGGGGCCGAGAACCTTACCGAGCCGACCGACCGTCTTCATCACGTCCGGCGTCGCGATCACGGCGTCGAAATCCATCCAACCGCCCTCTATTTCAGCGACCTTCTCATCGCCGCCTACATAGTCCGCGCCGGCATCCTCGGCCTCTTTGACCTTCTCGCCCGAAGCAATGACCAACACCTTTTTGTCATGTCCCGTTCCGTGCGGCAGGCCAACAGTGCTCCTTACCTGCTGGTCCGCGTGGCGCGGGTCGACCCCCAGTTTGACGTGCAGTTCGATGCTCTCGTCGAACTTGGCCGTGGCGCACTCCTTTGCTAGCGATATCGCGTCGTCGAGCGGATACTCCTTAAGCGGATCGATCTTTCCTAAAATAGCCTTAAACCTTTTGCTCTTACTTGACATTTAGATTCCTCCAGTGGTCTTGGCGGAAGCGGTCGCTATACCCGCTCTCCTCCCACAAGTCTCAGGCTAAACCTCAGCCTGTGATCTCTACTCCCATAGAACGCGCTGTTCCCTCTACCATCCTGACTGCCGCGTCGATAGTGCTGGCGTTGAGGTCAACCATCTTTAGCGTGGCAATCTCCTGAACCTGTTTCCTCGTCACCTTACCGACAAAACTCTTGTTCGGCACTCCCGAACCCTTCTCCTTGCCGGCGGCCTTTTTCAAAAGAACGCTCGCCGGAGGGGTCTTCATTATAAAGGAAAAACTGCGATCGGCGTATACCGTGATAACTACCGGAATAATCATCCCTACTTGATCGGCGGTCTTAGCGTTGAACTGTTTTACAAACTCCATGATATTGATGCCGCGCTGCCCCAATGCCGGTCCTACCGGCGGCGCCGGCGTAGCCTTACCTGCGGGCAGCTGTAATTTCAGCTCCCCAATAATTTTTTTTGCCAATACAAATACCTCCTTATGTTTTTAGAGGAAGTCAGGAGAGTGCCGCGTTCCGGTCAGCCAAGCCGCAGAGCGGCCGATATCGCCCCTAAGGCTTTGCGGCGCAAAGCGCGGGTAAACCGGCAACCCTATAGACACAGACCGTCTTCCTCTATGTTAAAACCGCGCGACTTTTTTATTTATGAGCGCGGATCATGTTCATATTTTAATTCAGCTTACACACCTAGCCATAAACCGGCCTTCTTAAATTTTTTCGAGTTCCGTGTAATCCGCCTCGACAAGCGTCTCTCTGCCAAATACGGTGACGCTGAATTTGACCTTCCCCTTCTCCTCGCTGACCTCCACGACAGGACCGACCTGATTCGCGAACGGTCCGCCCTTGACGCGGATCGTGTCGCCAGGAACGAGGGAAATCTCGATCTTCGGCTTCGTCTGCTCTTTGGAGATCTTCGCCATTACCTCCGCGACTTCCTTCGGAGACAGGGCGATTGGATGGTTACCGGTACCGACAAAGCCGGTGACGCCCGGGGTATGACGAACGACGTACCAGGATTGATCCTCCAGGATCATCTCGACCAGCACATAACTTGGGAAGACCTTGCGCCTCACGCGCTTGACCTTGCCCTCCTTGTTGTACACTCGCTCCTCAACGGGAACCAGAACTCGGAAAATCCTATCCTCCATGCCCATTGTGGCGATACGCTGCTCGAGGTTTGCCCTGACCTTGTTCTCATAGCCGGAATATGTTTGAACAACGTACCACAGGCGCTCGGAGTTATGCTTGAACTCTGCCATCAAAGCCCGGCGGGATTAAACCCGCGCCCCCGGTCAACAATCTCTCTAATCGGTTTCATTCGATTTCAGCCGAAGAATCTGGAGACCAACTGGGTCAGTAAAAAATCCAGCACGCCGAGATAGGCGCTGACCACGCCGGTCAAAACGATCACAACCAGCGTAAAAACCTTGATCTGCTTAAATGTCGGCCATGTAACCTTTTTGAGTTCAGCGGACGATTCACGAAAAAACGACATTAACCCTTCAATAAAGTCGAGGGCATTCGCCATAACCCCGACCTCCTCATTTATACAGATTGTCTAATACAGCGACAAGATACGAATACACGTCTCATCGTAAAAATAAAATGGCAGGCCCGGAAGGACTTGAACCCTCAACCCCCGCATTTGGAGTGCGGTGCTCTGACCAGTTGAGCCACGGACCTGCGTGCAAGGGGTATTTTACACTACTTCGTCTCCTTATGCAAGGTATGCTTATTGCACCACTTACAATGTTTCTTCTTTTCCAATTTTTTCTGCGCTTTTTTCTTGTTTACAAGCGTGACGTAGTTACGGCGCTTGCATTCCGTACACTGCAATCCTACGATATCTGCCATACCCTTCACTCCATTTCAACTCGCGCGCCGCTTAGGCGCAAAATCGCGAGAATCAGACAAATTTTTCGGGCGATGGAATACATCGCCCCAAGCGGCTGCCCCAAACCGGGACGCGGTTTATTCGAGTATCTCCGTTACGACGCCAGCGCCGACCGTCCTGCCGCCCTCGCGCACCGCGAAACGCAATCCTGGCTCCATCGCTATCGGCGCGATCAGCTTTACCTCGAACGTGCTGCTGTCTCCGGGCATTACCATCTCCACTCCCTCCGCAAGCCTGATCTCTCCAGTCACGTCTGTCGTGCGGAAGTAGAACTGGGGCTTGTATCCGGAGAAAAACGGCGTGTGACGGCCTCCCTCTTCCTTCTTCAGGACGTATACCTCGCCCTTGAAGTTCTTGTGCGGCTTTATGCTGCCGGGCTTCGCCAGTACCTGACCGCGCTCCACCTGATCCTTGCCAGTTCCGCGAAGCAGTACGCCGACGTTGTCGCCAGCCTCCGCGTCGTCCAGTATCTTCCTGAACATCTCAAGGCTCGTCGCCACCGTCTTCTGTGTGTCATGTATGCCAACAATCTCGACCTCGTCCGACGGCTTGATAATTCCGCGCTCCACTCGACCCGTTACAACCGTGCCGCGGCCGGTGATCGTGAACACGTCCTCTATCGGCATCAAAAACGGCTTGTCTATCTCGCGTAACGGAGACGGTATGTAGTCGTCGCACGCGTTCATCAGATCGAGGATACCAGCCGTCCACTCGTTGTCCGCGTCGCTCTCCAGAGCCTTCAGCGCGGATCCCCTGATGATCGGTATGTCGTCGCCTGGGAACTCGTACTTGGAGAGAAGATCCCTTATCTCCATCTCCACAAGGTCCAAAAGCTCCGGGTCGTCCACCATGTCTACCTTGTTCATAAACACCACCAGCGCCGGCACGTTCACCTGACGCGCCAGCAGCACGTGCTCGCGAGTCTGGGGCATCGGCCCGTCTGCGGCGCTCACTACCAATATCGCTCCGTCCATCTGAGCAGCGCCAGTGATCATGTTCTTGATGTAGTCGGCGTGACCGGGACAGTCTATGTGCGCGTAGTGCCGCTTATCCGTCTGGTACTCGACGTGCGCTATGTTGATAGTGATACCGCGCTCCCGCTCCTCAGGCGCCTTGTCGATCATGTCGAACGGCGTGAAATCCGCGTTCCCGCGGCGGGCAAGCGTCTTCGTTATCGCCGCGGTCAGTGTCGTCTTGCCGTGGTCGATATGCCCGATCGTGCCTATGTTCAAATGCGGCTTATTTCTCTCGAACTTCTCCTTTGCCATCTCTCTTGCCTCCCTAAA
>JAISYM010000017.1 GCA_031269875.1 Synergistaceae bacterium | reverse complement strand
AAGGGGATCGCGTCTCCGGACGCGTTGAATATTGCCAAGTCCCGCTCGTAGGATTGCCGTAAATTGCGGAATATATTTTCATCGAGACGAAGCCTGTAAATTCTCCCCTCGATTTCCGCGTCCAGTTTGTATTTGACTGCAAAATCACCGATCTCGAACGCCTCCGGCTTGCCGTCGGCCGGTAAGTTACGGGCGGCCGACGCCGGGGCGCCGTTCGTGACGACGGCCACGGCGCATAGGATAAGCGACGCGCGGATTGTTCGGCAAAGAGTCCGGTAAAGAGTGAGGCAAAGAGTTCGGTAAAATATCCCGCGAATTTTAATGTTCGTATCGCTGGGGTCCGTCAATGGTTTTTCTCCTCCTCAGTCTCCACTCCCGCCGCGCCTGTATCGCGCATATCCTTTGGGGGCAGCGGCGATATCCAGCCGATCAGCAGGAACAGCCCGCCCAAGAGGAGGAACGCGAGTATGCGGATTACAGTGGCGCTGTTTCGGAGATCCACGAGGAGCAGCTTTGCTATGTCGGCGGCAAGGAGCGCCGCGCCGGTGAACCAGAGATATCTGTTCGAGTATTTTTTACCGCACTGTATCAGCGCGAGCGCGGTGAAACCCCAGAGTATCGCGGTTATGCCCTGGAAGTATGGCGCTCTCGCAACATGCCCCATGCTCACCGTCTCGCCGAACCACTCCCAGGCAGTCCTCGCCGCCACGCTGTTCAGCCACAAAAATACCACGAAGGGCAGGATGGCGTACAGCCCCGTCGTCCGGGCGCGCCCGTGCCCCATCTCGTAGATGACGACGCCCGCCGTCGCGATGTAGAGCGCCTGCCACAGCTCCATCGGGTTCAGGAGTGGTATGTAGGGTAAAAACCACTTGGCGCCTGTGTCAATATAGAGCGCCGATCCCAAAAAGGACCAGGATTTCAGCGCCATGAGAGCCGTGACGGCGATCATGCCGGGCATTCTGTAATCGTCCATCCTTACATTCGCCAGCTCCCCGAACCGGCGATTCAGGAACAGCAGCGCGGAGAGCGCTATGGGCAAAAATCCGGCGAGAAGCAACATGCCGCCGGAGCCAGATGCGGCCTCCCGGCCAAAAACTCTGTACGCGAACCCCGTCCACGCCCATGACGAGTAGTACGCGGCCATGAACAGCGTGACAGTCCAGGTGATTTTCCGGAAGCGGCACGGCTCCCCGTCACGGTACGTGAGGTACGCCCGGAAGCTCATGAGGGCCGCCGCGAGCCAATTCAGCGCAGAGACGCTGGACAGGCCCGTTCGCATAATTTCACGCAGCATCGCAGCCGTCGCCGGGACCGCCATAACGCGGATTTGAGGCCACTTTGCGCGGCACGAGACCTCATAGGCGGCAAGCGCCCCGAGATACAGCAGCGTATACGCCCCGACGGGCGTCCCGCCGAGATAGAAGTCCGCCGCGTGGACTGCCGCGGCCGTCCACCAGGCTGTCCCGTAAACCGCCGCCCCCCATGAAATGGCGTTGAAAAGCTCGGAGCGCCTGAACGAAAAAACCTTTTCGCCGTATTCGCCATCTTCACTCTCGATGGCCATGGACGCAAAACAGCTGACGCCGAACGCACTCACGGCGAAGATGAGGGCGGTCAGCAGGAAGTAGGGATTGGGGTCTCTCCAGTTAAGCAGCGCGATCGCCGGGCGGATGCCAACGTACAGGTGGCCCGGCAGGTGGAGGAACGGGGCGAAGTTATAGAGCAGGAAGGCGAACGCGTGGAGCAGGACGCCGCACATCATAGCGCCCCAGTCCTTGCGGCTTACGGCATACGCAGCCAGGAGCGTCCCCTCGATGGCCCACACGCAGCTCGACAGGGCCTGCCGGAAGATAAAGGGGACGGCCAGGTTGGAGAATATCAGGCAATAAATCAAGAATAACCTCGGCTTGACGCCGCTTGGCCCGGCCTCGCCGCGCCTCGCCGCGCAGACCCCCAACGCCAGGTACCACGCGCCGAGCGCGAGGCACGTGAGGGCCACCCCATATCTCGTGTGGCTCGCGGCGGCCATCTGAAGGGACAGGAATACGAATGGCAGCGCCGCCGCCATCGGCATGTCGGCACGGGCGAACTCCCCCGTGCGAGGGCTGAAATATTTGACGAACCCGGCCAAGCGCTCCCGGAACGTTGGGATGAGCGCTATCGCGCTGTAGTTAATGAAGAACAGTATCAAAAAAGGCTCGACCGAGGAGAAGTACTCGTCTTGCCAGCGCAACGCGCCCCACGCCGCGCCGACCACGACGGAGGCCAGGAGGCCGCCCCAGCGAGTCTTTCTCCAGTCGCGCCACATCGATATGAGCAGTATCTCGAAGTTCAGCAACGAATAAATAGAGAAGAGCGCCACAAAGTTCGAGCTGCCGGTGCTGATCAGTATCGGAGCCATATAGCCGCCCAACAGCGCGAAGATCGCCAAAAGCTCGAAATCTTGGAGCAGCGCCAGCGCTATTGAAAATGTCGACAGCAGTATCATGCCCACTATGGCCGCCGCAGGGGGGATGACTGGCCCCATGCGGACGCCTGCCAGCAGGACGACGTAGAGCAAGGCGATCCCGCCTCCCTGGAGTATGAGCGCGTATGTCCGGCGGCGGTCACGCATCTTCCAGCCAAATCCCGTCATGGCGATGCTCACCACAGCCCCGGCCAGGAGGCGCAGTTCAAGCGGTATCTGATGCCTGCGGACGACATAGTTGAACAATAGCCCGAAGCCCGCCAAAAACAGCAGGACGCCTACAGTCACCCATATGTTGCCCTCGTCGATGAGCCATGTCGTGAGGCGCTTTATACTCGACGCGACACGTGAGGCGACAGTATCCCGCCCGGCTTCATCGACTTCATCGGTTCGATCGGTTTGGACGGTCTGATCGGTTCTGGCGGTTTGATTGGTTTGATCGGTTTGCGCTGGTTTGGACAGCAACAGTACCGCGGGCTGCAAGCCGTCAGCCGCCGCGGTTTCGGGCGTCTCCCTGGATTCGGCTTGCGGCAAGGCTGCGGTGATCGCCGGCGCGGGTTCGGGCGGCGCTTCCTGACGCGGTTCCCATTGCGGGACCGCCTGAGCCGGTCTCTCCGGCGCGGCGCTTAGCCGTTCGCCTATCGATCTTTTCAAGTCAGAGAGGGAGTCCTCTATATTGGTGATTCTGGAGCCGATGTTTATGAGCATGATGAGGATAATAATAGGCAGTGCCACAAAGACGACCGCTAAGCCCAACAATAAAACCTCCATCAGATTCCTCCTGTCTGGCGGACATGATTAATGTTTTTATTGTTTGATATTCTAGCACATACCCGAGCGATAAGAAAATTTGACTATCCAATTGTCTCAGGTAAAGAGATGACGGGCCGGCGAACGAACGCAGCGAATTGGCGTCCGACATGGATGTCGGGCGAGCGAATCAGCTCAGGACAGAGGTGTATGAGCGGTCCAATTCACGGAGTGAGTCGCCGGGCCATCATCTCGGGTACATCATTATGAGACAATTTGATAGTCATATAAGAAAATGCGCCGGTATGTTTACCAATTCGCGAGAAACGGGTAGAATTATCGTGCATGCTGAACGCGCCGGAGCGTGCGCCGGCTTTTTGCCGTTCTTTGTTCTGTGCGGGCATAAAGCCGAAAACTAAAGAATGACACGAATATGGAGGCATGTATTAATGAGAAAGCTATTGTTTTTTATCAAGAAGGTCCTTCCGCTATGTATTTTGACACTGCTCGTCTGTGTACCGGCGTCCGCCGCGCAGACGCCGCTCGTTCTGTACACGTCCCAGATAGACGAGGACGTGGAGGGATTGTTGGGCGCTTTCAAGGCGAAACACCCGGACGTGGAGGTCGTCGTATTCAGATCCGGTACCGAAGAGGTAATCAGCAAGGTCATGGCGGAGAAGATGACGGGCGAGGTCAAGGCCGACGTCCTTCTCTTGGCGGACAGCGTCACGTTCGACGCCCTGAAAACGCAAGGCCTGCTCGAACCCTATCGCTCTCCCGAACTCTCGTCCATTCCGGCGAATTTCGCCGACAAGGACGGCATGTACTGCGGCACTAAGGTCTTGGCAACGGTATTGATCTACAATACGAATAAGGTCAAAACAGCCCCGGACTCCTGGAAGGTAATGACGGACACGGCGAACAAGGGCAATACCTTCATCGCGAGCCCGCTCTATTCCGGCGCGGCGGCGTATCAGCTCGGCGTGCTCACGAGGAGCGAAGGCTTCGGCTGGAAGTACTACGAGGACCTCAAGGCGGCCGGAGTCTCTGTTGGCAAGGGCAACGGCGGGGTGATCACCGCTATAGCGGGCGGCGAGAAGGCGTATGGACTTGTCGTCGATTACATGGCGCTCCGGGCGAAGAAACAGGGTTCGCCGGTCGACTTCGCGTATCCTAAAGAGGGCGTGACTATCGTAACGGAACCAATAGCCATAATAAAGAAGGAAAATATCAACCCGAACGCCAAGATATTCGTCGACTTCGTGCTGTCCGAGGACGGACAGAAGCTCGTCGTAAAACAGAACTACACGCCGGTAAGGAGCGGCGTCCCCGCCCCGGAAGGCCTCAGGAGCTCCGGCGAACTCAAGATACTGGATTTTGACCCCGCGCTTCTCGCCAAGGAGCGCGAGGGTGACAAGAAAAAGTTCGCGGAAATTTTCCAATAATGCCGGCGCGGTAACGCCCGGGTTAAACAAAGCGGAAGAAGATTCACTGATTTGAACATCCTTACGCGCACGACGCGGCTTGGATATACGAGGCAGGCTTCATTATGGAGCCTGCTTTTCTGCGCTCTGGTCGCGTTTTTCTTCATGCTCCCACTGGCGCGGATGTTTCTCCTGAGCGTATGGCGCGACGGCTCTCTGTCTGTCGGCGAGTACGCTGATCTGCTGGGGGCGAGGAGCGTTCGCGCCGGAATCGTCAACACGGTCGGGATAACGCTCCTTTCAACGATACTGGCCATGAGCATAGGACTCCTGGAGGCGTGGTTGATAGCCTACACCGATTTACGCGGAAAATTCGCGCTGGAGATATTTTTCATGCTGCCCTTTATGATACCGTCGTACATCACGTCTCTGGCCTGGAGCCGAATGACCGGGGCGAGCGGGATGCTGACGGAGATGCTGGGGTTCTATGTCCCGTCGGTTCGCAGCTATTGGGGGATTGTCTGGGTAATGGCTATATGCCACGCCCCCCTGGGCTATCTGCTCTGCCTGAGCGCCCTCAGAAAAATTCCGCGCGACCTCGAATGGGCCGCGCGCGCCGCCGGCTGCTCCAGGTCCGGCGCTTTCTTTCACGTCACGCTCCCGCTGGTGCTGCCCGGACTCGTCGGCGGAGGAATGATCGTCCTCCTGGCCGGCCTCGACAACTTCGGGATCCCCGCCTTCCTGGGGTCCGACAAGGGCATAAACGTACTCAGCACATTGATTTATCAGGAAATAGCGGGCTTCGGGCCGTCCGCCTTTCAAAGGGCGTCCTGTCTGTCGGCGATATTGGGCTTCCTGGCCCTCTTTTGCTGCGGCGCGATATGGCTCCTCGGGCGCAGCGGATATATTACGGAGAGCGTCGCGGAGGACAGGCTCCCGCGCTCAGCCTTGGGCCGCGCGCGCGTCCCCGTCGAGATCGCGGTCTGGCTTTTCATCCTCATAACGTCGCTCCTCCCGCTCGCGGCGATGCTCTGCACGGCCTTGCTGAAGGCTTACGGTGTCAAGCTGGCCGCGGGCAACATCACCCTGGACAACTTCGCGTTTCTGCTCGGGAACAAAAAGGCCCTCGGCGCGCTCAAAAACAGCTTCCTGCTGGCCGGGTCGACAGGAATCGCCGCTTGTATAATCGGAAGCGCTGTCGCTTATGGCAGGGTTCGTGTCGGAGGCTGGCGATTCCGATTTATGGAGGCGGCGTTTTCTCTGCCTTATGTGCTGCCGGGCGGCGTGTTCGCCCTGTCCATGATAATATCGTGGATAGAACCGATACCGGGATGGAGACCGGGAATTTACGGCACGGTCTGGCTTCTGGGCGGCGCTTATATCATTCGGTTCACGCTGTTGCAGTTCCGGGCCGTCACGAGCGCGATGATGCAGGTAGACGCGTCTGTGGAGGAGGCCGCAAGCATCTGCGGCGCGCGCGCGCCGACGCGGTGGGCAAAAATTCTGGCTCCGCTCCTTGCTTCAGGCATAGTTTCCGGATTTTTTATGACCACGACCCACGCGTTTACGGAGCTTACGGTCTCCTCGATCCTCGGGGCCCTTGGGTCGGAGACGGTAGGGGCGGTAGTGCTCAACTTCGAACAGTCCGGCAACGTCACCGTCTCATGCGCTTTTTCGGCGATGGTCTTAGCGGCGCTCGCTCTCTTTTCACTGCCGAATATCGCCTTGCACCTGCTGCGGACGAAACGGAAGAAACTTTGACGAATGAATGGGGCGGTATTTAAATGAGCACTGAAATTTCGGTCGAAAATATAAAAAAGAGCTTTGGAACATTCGACGCCCTGAAATCTGTTTCAGCGCACTGTCCGCCCGGCACGTTCACGGCGATATTGGGGCCTTCCGGATGCGGGAAGACGACGCTGCTTCGGCTCGTCGCGGGCTTCGATGTCCCTACGGCGGGGCAGATCCTTTTCGACGGAAAACCCGTCTCCTCTCCTCTCAAAATAACGCCCCCGGAGAGGCGCGGTATCGGCATGGTCTTTCAATCGTTCGCGCTCTGGCCGCACATGACGGTCCTGGATCACGTCGTCTTCGCCTTAAAACACAGCCATAAGCGGAAAATGGAAACATCTACGGATAAGGAAGCCGCCAAAATTCTGGAATCAGTCGGCCTCTGGGCGTTCCGGTCGAGGTATCCCGCGCAGCTCTCCGGCGGACAGCGTCAGCGCGTCGCGCTCGCGAGGGCCGTCGCCGGCAACACCGGCGTGCTTCTGATGGACGAGCCGCTCTCCAGTCTGGACGCCGACCTCCGTGTCGAAATGAGGCAGGAGATAATGTCGCAGCACAGGGCGCACGGGAATACCGTTGTCTACGTGACGCACGATCAGGAGGAAGCTATGGCGATGGCTGACAGGATAATAGTGATGAACGAGGGGCACGTCGAACAGACAGGGACGCCGGAGGAGATTTACACGCGCCCCGCCTCGGCTTTCGTAGCCAGATTCGTCTCCAAGGCCAATCTCGTCCCGGGCGTCTGGGAAGGAGACGCTTTCCGCCCCGAAGGTTCCAGTGGGGATACCAGGTGGAGCGGAGACGCGGCAGCGTCCTTCTGGCGCGCGTCGGGCATGTTTCCGGTGCGCCCCGAACAGTTTCGCTTCTCTGGCGAACGGCGCGGGATACCGGCGATTGTGGAGTCCGTCCAATATCAGGGGAGAGAACTGCACTACTCGCTTGTGAGCGGCGGCAGATTTTGGAAAGCCTACCTCCCAGCCGGCGGCAGACGCGATATCGGCAGCGAGGTCTGGCTGGATTTGGAGGATGTTTGATCCAGGGAGACGTGGGAAAATAAACCTTACAATTCACTGAGTCCGTCCGAATCGCGTTACTAAAAATTAAGAACACATTGCATAACGATATCAGCTTTCAATGATTTGTGAAGATATAAGTTGACATGCGCATTATATGTCTTTATTATGTGCGCATAAAGGGGTTGACTCTAGTGGCAAACGTAAATATCCGTGTTGAAGATTCTCTGAAAGCTATGGCGGAAAATATATTTTCGGAACTTGGAATGAACATGTCAACGGCGACTAACGTTTTTTACAGGCAGGTAGTCCGTTGCAAGGGAATCCCTTTTGATCTGCGCATCGACGATCCTTTTTATTCAGCCGAAAACCAAGCGCGGTTGATGAAAACCATTGACGGTTACAAATCGGGCAAGAGTAAGCCAATAGTAAAAACTATGGAAGAACTGGAAAATGCCTAGACAGGCGTTTCTTCCAGAGGCATGGGAGGACTATGTCTATTGGCAGAGCCAAGACAAGAAGACATTGAACCGGCTCAATCGTTTGTTGCGGGATATTTGCCGCGGCGTGTATGAAGGGATAGGGCAACCGGAGCCATTAAGCGGCAATATGTCAGGGTGGTGGAGCCGTCGCATAGACGACACCAACAGGATTATATACCGCATAGAGGGAGATTGGGCCGTTATCGCTCAATGCCGTTCACATTATATGGAATGATAGGTTTTCTTGATTAGCCATCCGAGTGGGGCATCCACTCTTAGGGGAGAAGATGTAAGGCTGATTTCGGCCAGCGATCTTTGTCGATCCTAGAATCCCTCGACTTTAGAGCTATCCTCACAAAGCAACAGTTCCTACATACATCTTACGAGTACGGCCGGCCCGCTTGCAGGCAGGTTCTGCGGCATTCGTTACCGCGAAGGGAGGGCAGTTGGATACGATCAAAACCAACGACGGACGGCGTTTTGAACTGCCGCCTGTCTTCATTGTCGGAGTGAGAGTATATCCCGTTCATTCAACCCGGTTATGTCGGCAATGTCGCCAATAGACATTCCTCGGGCGAGCATTGTGCACGCCACCTCAGACTTGCCTTCAGCCCTGCCCCTTGCCTCGCCCTCAGCCCTGCCTTCAGCCCTGCCTTCAGCCCTGCCTTCAGCCACTGCGGCATCGCGGCGCGCAGCCTCATCCATCAGGTAAAGCTCCCTCGCCTCAGAGAGCATCCTCGTCCGTTCGTCCTCGCTGAGTTGCTTCAGGCGGCCAACAGTCATCTTCATTTCTTCCGTCTTAGTCGCAAGCATCTCTATCTCCTCCTCGCTCTCCGACCTTATCAGCCGGAGCCAGTCCAGAAGCTCGCCATCTTTACCGTCCGCGCCGACCGTCTCGGGCAGTTTGCGCAATTCCAGCGTGTGAATCTCCATCACGTC
>JAISYM010000116.1 GCA_031269875.1 Synergistaceae bacterium | reverse complement strand
GTCGCGTTAAGCGCGTTGTAGGATATTAACGCCGGTACGTTTGTGTTGATACGCATGTTTACAACCTCCCTGTTGTTGTCTGTTTTCTAGTCCGGAAGACTTCCATGCCTCCGGAACTCCGATGGATCGACGTTATTTTATGGAAAGGCCGGTCTGCCTATCCCTTTACCCCGGCGTTCCCTTAGCTCTGCTTGACTTTGACCATCACCTCCTCTCTTTGCTGACAAACTGATAAACTGACAAACTGTCCTCGATGGAGCAATGGATCAGATTCGTTCGCTTCTCGAAATGGCTGTCGTAAAAATTGCGGCTGCCATGAAGATAACGGGCGAAGATGCTCCCTTGCGCCGTTATCTCAGGAGTGACAGGACATTCTGCGGCAGCTGGTTCGCCTGCGCCAGCATCGCGTTGCCCGCCTGAGACAGAACGTTCAGCTTCGTGAACGTCATCATCTCCTTCGCCATGTCCGCGTCGCGGATGCGGCTCTCGGAGGCCTTCAGGTTCGTGGACGACACAGTCAGGTTGTTGATCGAGTGCTCCAACCTGTTCTGGTACGCGCCCAATTTCGCGCGCTGTGTCGAAACGCGGCCTATGGCGTTGTCGATCATCGTGATGCTGCGCGCGGCGGATTCGCGGTCCGTCACCTGTATGCCAGCGAGACCCAACGCGCGTGCCGACATGTCGCCGATGTGGACAGCCATATCCTCACCCTGATTCGCCCCGATCTGGAACACCGTCGTGTTGTCCGCGAGGTGGACGTAGGTGGTGTAAGTAGCAGCAACAAAAGAGACACCATTTTGGTCGATATCTGTGACAGAGATTCCGGCCATCGTGTCAAACTCAACGTCTATGTTGTCGTGTATCCCTCCGTACAGGACGTTGCCGGTGATATCGCCATTGTAAACGGGGGTGCCGCTATGAGCGTCTGTTACCGTTACCTCAAACTTATTTTCCGAAGCGTCACTGATGACGCTGAGTGAGAGCGCCTTTATGATGTCCTCGTCGCCGGAGAAGGTCAGACGGCCCGCCGCGCCGGTCACGGATGAATTGATAACAATCGTGCCCTCGACCGATTGGTTCGAATCGGCAAACCATGTACTCGCAGCGCTTAGGACATATACCGCGTGAGTATTGGGGTCGTAGTAATCCTGTTCCAGCCCGCCATCTACCACCTTGCCCTCGATCGCCTTGTTGAGCTTTGTGACGAGGTCATCAAGAGTATCCGTCGAGTAGATAGTGAAGTTCGCCTGTTTGCCGTCGCCTTGCGTTATCGTGATTGTCTTCGGGTCGTCCAAGAGGAACTTGCCGTTCGCGTCCCAGAACTTGTCGATGTCCTTGAGTTGGGTGGTTCCTTTCGCGATAGAACCGATAGTACCGTTAATGTCTGTTGACGAGTGCTTGAGCTTGAAGATATCGGTCTTAAGTACCTCGGCCTGACCATCTTCAGCTACGATATCGATTTTATAGTTGCCCTCTTTGACCAGCTTCTGGCCAAACTGGTCTATCTCGCGCAAGCCGCCGCGAACGATGACCTTCGTCCCTAATTTGTCCGACGACCAGAGCACGGCGGCGGAACCGTCAAGCAATTGCTTTTTGTTGAACTGCGTCGTCGTGGAGATGCGGTCGATCTCGTCCCTGAGCTCGTTGATCTCAAGTTGTATGAACCCGCGGTCCTCCTGCGTCAGCGTGTCGTTCGCGGCCTGTACGGAGAGTTCCCTCATGCGCTGCAGGATGGAGTGCGTCTCATTCAGCGCGCCCTCCGCCGTCTGAATCATGCTGATGCCGTCCTGAGCGTTCGAGGCCGCCTGATCCAACCCGCGGTACTGAGCGCGCATCTTCTCCGAGATGGCGAGCCCAGCCGCGTCGTCGGCGGCGCTGTTGATGCGGAGCCCTGTCGAAAGGCGCTCGATAGATGTTTGAAGGGCTTTGTTCGTATTATTCAAAGCGTTATAGGATATTAGAGCCGGTACATTGGTATTGATACGCATTGTTTATAACCTCCCTGTCGTAATACTAATTTGTTATCAATGGGCTGTTTACGGTGAGGCGGAGCGGTTATATGAGCTGGTCAACGCTTCACCCTTTAAGCCTTTGATTTCAAATCGGTATAAATATTAGCCCGCTCGGCCTCCATGCCGAACGGATTTTTGATACGCGCGGACGGCCCGTACGCAAATGAGCCGGCCTTATCGCGCCGCGTCCTTCGCCCTCTTTCAAGGAATTCCCAGGACAACACCTCCTCATTCTGATTCCGAATCTGATTCAAACTCGCGCCCGTACAGGGTATGATGGAGCCGTATAAGGACATCACGGGCCTGAACCGGAACAAAAGCAACGCCGCAAAGACCGCGGGACGACATCGCGACCGCAGCCTGAGCTATCAGAAAATCACAAAGTCACAAAAAAACATTGCTTCTCTGAATAACGAACGACATTTTGTGGAACAATTCGATGGAAAACCAGGATAGGAAAGTATTACAACTCTGCATCTTCATCACAACCTCCTTGTCGTGAAAAAAACCCCCGGAGTCATCCGTGCCTCCGTCTTTACCACCTCATAAATTCCCCAACAGGAATCCACAAGTGGATTGACTGTATGATACTCAAAAATACCGCGTTGTCAAGAGAGAAAAAGAGAAAAGCGCAAAAAACGCGCATGATATTCATAACGCAATCAGGAACGCGTTTTTTGCCGGCAAAGTCGAAACTGGCGCCTGTGTGGTAAAATACCTCTGCTATTATGTACTTGGCGGCTCTGAAACGGAGGTTTTTTTATGTTAAAAGGATTGCTCAAGGTGCTTGGCCTTGACCCGAACGATAGAATAATCGCGCGGTACAGCGATAAAGCAAATGAAGTAACGGCCCTCGGGCCGGAAATCGAGAGGCTCTCAAACGAGGAATTGGCGGCCTCGGCAGCGTTTTACAGGGACAGGATCGAAAACGGGGAGACGCTTGACGACATACTGCCGGAGGTGTTCGCGCGCGTCCGTGAGGTCTCGCGGAGAACGCTCGGGATGTCGCACTTCGACGAACAGCTCATCGGCGGCATGACGTTGCACGAGCATAAAATCGCCGAAATGAAGACAGGAGAAGGAAAGACGCTGGTCGCGACTTTGGCCGTAGTGCTGAACGCGATGGAGGGAAAGGGCGTCCACATCGTCACGGTGAACGACTATCTGGCCAAGCGCGACGCCGAATGGATGTCTCCGATTTACAACGGGATGGGACTTTCTGTCGGGGTGATAGCGCCCTTTATGGATCCGGAGGAGCGGATAAAAGCATATAAAGCCGACATCACCTACGGAACGAACAGCGAATTCGGCTTCGACTACCTGAGGGACAATATGGCTCACACTGTAGAAAACCAGGTGCAGAGAGGACACAACTTCTGCATAGTCGACGAGGTGGACTCCATCTTAATCGACGAGGCCAGAACCCCTCTCATAATTTCAGGCCCTTCAGAGGACAGCGTCGAACCGTACAAGAAGGCGGACGCTGTCGCCAGGGCGCTCAAAAGAGACGCGGATTTCGAGGTCGACGAAAAGGAGCGCAATGTAGCGCTGACAGAGGCGGGCATCGCGCACTGCGAAGCCATCCTCAAGCTCCCGGAACTCTTTACGGATTACGCCAATACGGAGCTGGCTCACAAGATAACGCAAAGCCTCAAGGCACATAACCTGTTTCAGCGCGATATCCACTATGTCGTAAAGGACGGAGAGATCATCATCGTCGATGAATTCACCGGCAGGCTGATGATAGGCCGCCGTTATTCGGAGGGACTGCATCAGGCGATAGAGGCTAAGGAGAGGGTGCGGATAGGCCGGGAGAACCAGACTCTGGCTACAATAACCCTGCAAAACTATTTCAGGCTGTACAACAAACTCTCCGGCATGACGGGGACAGCGCTCACGGAGGCGGAGGAGTTCAAGGAGATATACGGGCTGGAGGTCGTTACGATACCTACCCATCTCCCTATGATAAGGCAGGACAACCCCGATTTGATCTTCCGCACGAAGCATGAGAAATTTGGCGCCGCCGCGAACGAGATCGAGGAAAGCTATAAAAAGGGTCAGCCGGTTCTAGTGGGCACCTCGTCCATCGAGAACTCGGAAAAGATGAGCAAGCTGCTCAAGGCGCGCAGGATACCCCATAACGTACTCAACGCCAAGGTGCATGAACGGGAGGCCTCCATAGTGGCTCAGGCCGGACGCCTCAACGCCGTGACGGTCGCGACCAACATGGCCGGACGAGGAACCGACATAGTTCTCGGAGGCAACCCGGAGTTTATGGCGAAGGAATATGCCGCGACTCACGAAATCGAAATCGGCTCGGACGAACACGAAGAGTTTCTATCGGGTTTCAAGACGGCGTGCGCGGAGGAACACAGCAAGGTCGTCGAACTTGGCGGACTCCGGATTGTAGGCGTGGAACGTCACGAGTCTAGGAGAATCGACAACCAGCTCCGGGGACGCTCCGGAAGGCAGGGCGACCCGGGGGAAAGCCGCTTTTACGTAGCACTTGACGACGATCTGCTGAGGCTCTTCGGCGGTGAGCGGGTGCAGGGCATCATGACGAAACTCGGCATGGAGGAGGGCGAGTCGATCGAGCACTCCCTGCTGAACAAGACGATAGAGGGAGCGCAGAAAAAAGTCGAGTCCATGCACTTTGACATACGAAAACAGCTCCTGTCCTACGACAACGTCATGAACAAACAGCGGGAGGCGGTCTACCGGGAGCGCGAGTCGATCATCAGGGCGGTCGACATCGAGGAGCGGACGTGGGGCGTGCTGGACGACACCCTCTCCGCCGCCGCCGACCCGGAAAAGATATTCGCCAACCCAGACGAGCCGGATATCCACTCCGCGGAGCTTCGCCTGAAAGCGCTGTTCTGGCCGGGGATCGAAGCGCCGCTTTCTGACGTTTCGATCCCGGATGACCTGGAGGGCGCCACGGAGAAAATGCGTTCCGAGCTGCGGGCCCGCTTTGACAAAAAAATCGCGGAACTGGGACACGAGACGTCCTCCAACCTCTTCAGATATATTCTGCTGCAAGCGCTCGACTCCTGCTGGAGAGAACAGCTTCTCGGCTTGGACGAACTGAGGCGCGGCATAGGACTCCGCGCGATCGGGCAGAAGGACCCATTGATAGAGTACCAGTTCGAATCGTTCAATCTGTTCCAGCAGATGCTCCAGAGCGTCCGCGAGAAAGTCACGGAGTACGCCTTGAGGGTTACGGTCGTGACTGAGGATAGGTCTCGCCGGCGCGCCACGCGCGAGGGGCGCGATCTTTTATTGCCCGGACAGAACCTCACGCCCGAACAGGAGGCGGCGATGCACGCCGGCGAATCGAAGCCCGCGCCCGTTCAAAAAGGGCCTAAAATCGGCAGAAACGCCCCATGCCCATGCGGGAGCGGCAAAAAATACAAACACTGCCACGGAAGGGATCAGGAGGCACAGGAATAGGAGGCCTCCTGAAATAAATCGGCTCTTTTATTTGAAAGGCAAAATGTTCGGACTGCGGGGGTTTGAGATGAAGTCAAAATCCTTTATTAATGCTCTAATTATCTGGGTTCTGTTGTTTTGTGCCGTCGCGACTCCGGCGACGGCCGCGTGGGACGCCCAGGGCGACGTACTCCGCCTCGGAAAGGAGGCGCCGTCCTTAGCCGCGTTCCCGGGCGCGGAGTGCATAGTCTGGCTCAGCTCCCATAACTACTCGATGAGGCCGGACGGCAGGCCGGAAAAGCGGCACAGGCTGTTGATACTGCTCGCGGAAAGGGACGAGGGCGGGCCTCTGGCGTTTGACCTCCCGTATCCATTTGCGGCCGGCCCCTCCGCCGAAATAACGGAGGCGATGTGGCTCGAACCGTCCAGCGGTGAAAAAATAGCGGCGCTGGAGACCGATATGGCGGCCGACGGCACGAAAGTCATCATCCCACCCGGCGCAAGGAGCGGAATTATCGCTATTGAGACGAGGTTCGCCGACGACAAAAAACGTTATCTTGACGATGTAATAACGCTTGCCGGGCCTGTTCCGGCGTGGGAACAGAGAGTTGAGGTTGAGGTCCCGGAGGGTATGGACTGTTACTGGCAGGGAACCGGCGTCAGCAGACCCGAACGCAGCGTAAGCCTCGGCCTCGAACGCATCGTCTGGACGGTAATGAACCAGCCGGCATGGCAAACGGGCGGTCTTCTCGACGAATATCCTCCCGCTCTTGTTTTCAGCCTCCGTAAGGGACTGGCCTCCAGCCTGAGAGATTTCAGGAATCTCGAAAATTCCTTCGCGGCCCCGCGCGTCCCGACCGGAATATCGGCGAACGGAGGCCCGCAGAAAGCCGTCGACGGCATCGCCGCGTATATGGCCGACAGGATAATCCGCCCCGACGAAACATCGCTGCCTTCGGTCAGGGATAGGTATCTGATCGGAGAGACCGGCCCCTGGACTCCGTGGGAGGGTACGCTTATAGCGGGAAAGTGGCTCGAATCTATGGGCTTTAACGTCAGAGTTTTCTGGAGCCAGAAACTCCCGGTAGGCGCTCTCGGCCCCGATGCCATTGCCATCTGGCGCGAGCCGCTGTTAATCGTAAAGGACGGCGCGCGGGACGTCTATTTCGTCGCGGGCAGGACTGAGAAATTCGGCAAATTGCCGCCCTCCCTCTGCGGCGCGTCGGTTTATCGTTTCGACGGCGCGGATGTGCAGAGGGTAGTTCTCCCCAGCGGAAGCGCCTCCGATCATACGCTCACCCAGCAGTGGCGGCTTTCCATCGGCACTGACGGCGTCGCGTCCGGCTCACTTGACATCACCGCGACGGGCGGTTGGGCAAATATCCTTTCTCATGGCGAAAAACCGGGCCCGCGGGACGCTATGGCCATTGCTGACCAAATGTCTTTTTTTCTGCCCGCCATCAACCTGGAGCCCATTTCAGTGCAGCCGGTGGCGAACGGATACAGAGCGACATTCGGCGTCCGCGCCCCTCTCGGAATCGTCGCGGGCGGCGACATCTTGATGCGAATGCCCGGCAGCCTGCCACTATCCCTATCCGACATACCGACGAATGGAGAGGGCTTTTCGCTCCGCTTCCCATTCGTGTTCGAACAGAACGTGATCGTCTCAACGCCAGAGGGTTACCGGTCGTTCGGCCTGCCCGGCAAGACCCGGAACGGCGACTCCAGGGCCGTTATGGACGAATCCATAGCCCACTGGGAAAAGAGCTCGCGGATCGAGGCTTCCTCAAAATGGACAGTGCGCTCCGCAACGATCGACGCCGCGCTCGCCGGCCGAATAATAGACCAGCTCGCTATGGCGCGAAAGTGGACGGAAACGACAGTGCCGCTCAGGAAATGACAGACAAATGAACAGACAATCCGGAAAGAGGTATTGGTATGGACGATAAGAAGGAGAAACTTGCTTTATTAATCCGAGAGGCCATTGACGATGTCGCTTCATCCAGGGGGTTAAAGACGCCGGAGAGTATGTCCATTCTCCTGGAACGCCCGAAACGCGAAGGGCAGGGAGATTGGGCGACAAACGCGGCGATGCAGATCGCGAAGGCCTTTCGCGCAAAACCCGTCGAGCTTGCGGAGGATATCGCATCGCGTTTAGGCGAGTGCGGAGGCATCGCCTCCGTAGAGGTCGCCGCGCCCGGCTTTTTGAACTTCACCCTCACGAGCAGATGGATAACCGACACGATAAAGGACGCGCTCGAAAAGGGCCGGGACTTCGGCCGAAGCGACTTAGGGCAAAACCGCAGAATACAAGTCGAGTTCGTGAGCGCGAACCCGACCGGGCCGATACACCTTGGACACGGACGCGGCGCGGCTGTAGGCGACGTAATAGCCTCCGTGCTGGAGTTCTCCGGCTGGACGGTCGAGCGCGAGTACTATATAAACGACGCCGGCCTTCAGATGGAGAATCTCGGAAAATCCACCCAGTCCAGATATTTCGCCCTGCTCGGGCGGGAGCAAGAGGCTCCGTTTCCTGAGGATGGCTACCCGGGAGATTACATTGACGGCATTGCGAAGAAATTGCTCGACGAACACGGATATGCGCTCGCTGACCGCCCGCTGGACGAAACTGTCGGCATATTCAGGGACGAGACCTCCAAAGCGGTGCTGGAGATGATAAAAAAAGACCTCTCGGACTTTGGCGTGAACTTCGACGTATGGTTTTCGGAGAAGTCGCTCTTTGAGGGCGATATAGTGCCCCGCACCATTGAGCTGCTGAAATCCCGCGATTTCGCTTACGACGGCGAAGGCGCCATCTGGTTCAGGTCAACGGCGTTCGGCGACGACAAGGATCGCGTGCTGGTCCGCAAAAACGGCGTCTCCACCTATTTTACATCGGACATCGCGTACATGGAGAACAAGTACGAGCGTGGTTTTGACCGGCTTGTTTACGTCTGGGGCGCCGACCATCACGGCTACGTACCGCGCATCCGCTCCGCCTGCAAGGCTATCGGAGCGCCTGACGCCAGCCTGGATGTCATGCTCATCCAGTTTGTAAGCCTCCTTCGCGACGGCGTTCCAGTCGCGATGTCGAAGCGGGCCGGCACATTCGTCACGCTGCGCGAGGTAATGGACGAGGTCGGACGCGACGCCGCGAGGTTCTCGTTCGTGAGCAGGAAGTGCGACAGTCATCTTGATTTTGACCTCGAGGTCGCGAAACGAACATCGTCAGACAACCCGGTATATTATGTGCAGTACGCCCACGCTAGAATATGCAGCATCATGCGGGAGGCGGAGTCGCGAGGGATAAGGATTCCTGATATATCGGAGATCGATCCCGAAGCGCTCAGCGATCCGCTAGAGACGCGCCTTGCTAAGGAAATTTCACGCTTCCCGGAGGAGACGCGAAAGGCGGCCCTGAATCTGGAACCTCACAGGATAGCGTTCTGCGCATCGAGCCTGGCGGAGGCCTTTCACGCGTTCTACAACAGCAAAAAAGTCCTGGGCTGTGACGAGCGAACCATGAACGCGAGGCTGCTGCTCACAGCGGCCGCAAAAGCGGCCATATCGAACGCCCTGACGCTCCTGGGCGTTTCCGCGCCGGAGAGGATGTAAAATGAACCCGCCGCGCATCCGCTGGGTAGTGGTATACGCGGTCGCGTCGTTCCTCGTGGCGGTCTCCATAATGACCTTTTTTAAAGAGGTCGGCCGGATAGAGCGCCTGTCTATGGCCCTTGAATCACGTATGGAGGAACTCACGGAGTCGACGAGGAAAAATCAGGAACTTCAGGAAAAAATCAATTTTTATAAAACTCCCGAGGGAATCGCTTATCTGGCAAGGGAGGAATTCAACCTCGTCAAGCCCGGAGAAAAGAAGTACCGGATAGAGATAATATCAGACGACAACGGCGCGGCCGGCAAGAAAGAGCGGCGATAATCCGCGGCGGCCGTCCCGTTGGCGGTGACGCGCGGCTGCGCTGGCGCCTTTCACGAAACTGTGGTATCCTTATATCGGCCGATAGGCAATGAATGTTTTATTATGGAGGTGAGAGTGTGTACTTTGCCGATTCGAGGAACAAACGACAGTTGGCGTTTTTGATGGCCGCGTTCTTCCTCACCCTCCAAGCATCTGTACTGCTCACCCCACAGCGGGCGCAATATCCCGCCATGTCGTCCTCAGGGGTAAGCGCGTATCTGCTCATGGTGGATATGTCAAACGACAGCGTGTACGCGGCCGGCGCGCAAAGCCGTTCACGGCGTTCCGCCCAGGCGAATCCTTCCGGGGATATTGTCGAGTACGGGGTTTTCCCTCGGGAAACGGTCACCTTTTTTGACGAAAAAAACGAAACCAGTGTTTATCCGCACGCTTCCCAAAATTTCGCTTTGGCGCAGGAGTTGCGATTTAACGTAGTATCCCGAAAATAGAAACATCCCTCGGCACGATCTTTCGAGAGTTCTTTATACCAAATTCATACCAATTTGAAATCAAAAGCCTGAAGGGTGAAGCGTTAAAACGGGTTTCCGACAACCTTTAAGCCACATCAAAAACAGCCTGTTGATCGCTAATTGGTATCAATCTAAAGCCTTTTACGCACGCGGCGTTATCGCGCTCGCGATGGATTGTTTTATAAACGAGGTGGTTCGCATGTCCCTGTTGCACGTAGGCCTGGACGTCGGCTCGACTACCGCTAAAGCGGTCATACTCGATGAAGACGATCAGATGATTCACAGTCACTATCGCAGACATTTCGCGGATATACCGTCTACCGTTCGCGAGTTGATGGGCGAAATACGCGAAAACTACGGCGACGCCATGATAACGATGGCTGTCGCCGGTTCCGGCGCGCTCTCTCTCGCGGAGGGCATACAGGTGTCGTTCGCTCAGGAGCTTGTCGCTTGCAGCGCCAGTATAGGGAGGTATCTTTCCGACATCGACGTCTGCATAGAGCTCGGCGGCGAGGACGCGAAACTTACGTTCTTCGATCAAGCCGGCGCTGATCAGAGGATGAACGAGACGTGCGCCGGCGGCACCGGCGCGTTCTTGGATCAGATGGCGGCGCTGCTCGGGACGGACGCGTCCGGGCTGAACGAGCTCGCGAAGGGCTATAAGACCATATATCCCATAGCCTCGCGATGCGGCGTGTTCGCCAAGACGGACATACAGCCGCTCTTGAACGACGGCGCGGCGAAACAGGACATTGCGGCGTCCATCTTCCAAGCCATAGTAAACCAGACGATAAGCGGTCTCGCCTGCGGAAGGAAGATCGCGGGGAACGTGGCGTTCTTGGGAGGGCCGCTTTATTTCCTGTCGGAGCTGCGCGCGCGCTTCGCCGAGACGCTCTCTCTTTCGCCGGAGCAGTGCGTCTTCCCCGAAAACCCGCACCTGTTCGTCGCGATAGGAGCGGCAATACTCGGCAAGAAAAGCGGCCCCGTCGATATAGCCGCCCTGCAGGAAAAGGCCGTAAAATTTTTCTCGTCGGGGCGGCGCGAGCAGGTAAATGTCCTCCCTACGCTCTTTTCGGACCAGGCGTCCTTGGAGAGATTCCGAAGCAGACACTCCGAAAGCAGGATTGAAAGGTATCCCCTGGCCGAATACAGGGGCGACGCGTTTTTAGGCATAGACGTGGGCTCCACCACGACCAAGGTCGTGCTCATGGGACGGAACGGCGAGCTGCTCTTTTCCCGCTATCGTGTCACTGGAGGCGGCGAGCCGCTGTTGGCGGTGCGCGAAATTCTCCTGGAGTTGTATGCGGCGATGCCCGACGGTGTCAGAATATGCCGCAGCGGCGTCACCGGGTACGGCGAGAAGCTCGTCCAGACGGCGATGGGCATAGACGTGGGCGAAGTCGAGACAGTTGTCCACGCGAGGGCGGCGGAGTTCGTGCTGCCCGGGGTCGATTTCGTCATAGACATCGGCGGTCAGGACATGAAGTGTCTCGGCGTCAAAAACGGCGTAGTCAGGCGCGTATTCCTGAACGAGGCTTGCTCCTCCGGATGCGGGTCGTTTTTGCAGAGCCTCGCGGAATCGCTCGAAATGAGTCTAGACGAGTTCGCAAGAGCCGCCGAGGAGTCAACCATGCCTGTAGACCTCGGTTCGCGCTGCACAGTATTTATGAACTCCAGGGTGCGCCAGGCTCAAAAGGAAGGCGCCTCCGTCAGGGATATTTCAGCGGGGCTCGCCTATTCCGTCGTACATAACGCGCTCTACAAAGTTTTGAAACTGCGCGACAGCGACGAGCTTGGGGAGCGCATAGTAGTGCAGGGCGGCACGTTCAAAAACGACGCCCTGCTGCGCGCCTTCGAACTACTGACCGGCCGCGAGGTCGTGCGCCCCGAAATCTCCGAACTGATGGGAGCGTTCGGCGCCGCGCTCTTGGCCCGCGACACGGACGGCGGGCAAGCGGGGACAACCATCGGAAAGGCATCTCTTGAAAACTTCCGGTCCAAGACGTCGACACTGCGCTGCGGCGGGTGCGGCAACAGATGCCTCCTAACCCGCACGCTCTTCAGCGGCGGCAAGAGCTTCGTCAGCGGTAACCGCTGCGAGCGCGGCGCTTCGCCTGAAGGGGCCGCGCAAAAAAAGCAAAAAAGAGCGCTGCCGCCGAACATCTTCGAGCGGAAGTACAAACGTATCTTCGATCACTACAAACCACTCGCAACAGCGCCGAGGGGCGTCATAGGCATACCGAGGGTTCTCAATATGTACGAGAACTACCCTCTCTGGTTCACACTCTTTACGAACTTGGGCTTCAGGGTCGAACTGTCGTCCGCCGTGCCGCCCGAAAATATGGGCATAGATACCATACCGAGCCAGACGCTCTGTTACCCGGCTAAACTGGCGCATCGGCATATAGCGGATCTCCTGTCGCGCGGCGTGAAGAGGATATTCTACCCTATCGTCCTGATGGAGAGCCGTGAGTTCGCGGACGCGCATCAACACTTCAACTGCCCGGTCATAACCGGATACCCGGACGCGGCTTTCCTGAATATCGACGACCTGCGGAGCCGTGATGTTATCTTCATGCGCCCGCCGATGCCGATAGACTCGCCGAGGAGAATGCTCGGCGCGCTCGTCGAACTGCTGGGGCCGTTCGGGGTATCGAAAAACGAGATAAAGGCCGCGATAGAAGCGGCTTATGAGGAGGCGCGCGCCGTAAAGGAGGATATCGCGTCTTACGGGCGTCAGGCTCTCGATTCCCTAGGGGACGGAACGATAGGGATAGTCCTCTCCGGACACCCCTACCATCTCGACCCTGAGGTGAACCACGGAATCCCGGAGCTCATAAACGGCTACGGCGTGACGGTATTCACGGAGGACTCCGTCTGCGGAATGGCGGAGGAGCTAGATGAAACGGACCCGCTCTACGTAGTGGATCAGTGGGTCTATCACTCACGCCTTTACAGAACGGCGGCGGTTGTAGCGAAACACCCCTCGTTCCGAAACGTGCAGATGGTGCAGTTAAATTCCTTCGGCTGCGGGCTTGACGCGATCAGCGCCGACCAGGCGGCCGACCTGCTGGAGAGACACGGTAAACTTCACACGCTCATAAAGATTGACGAGGGGAAAAATAACGGCGCCGTCAAAATCAGGATACGGTCGCTCTTGGCCGCCGCGAGGTTGGGACGCGCAACGGGCAGCGACTCCTCCGAGCCATCGCCGGAAGCACCGGAGCCCAAACCGCGCCGCGGCAAAACAGCCCTTCGGGACGCGGCGCGAACCATACTCTGCCCGCCCCTTTCGACGCATCACTTTCAATTTCTGGAGACCGCGATGCGCGCGGCCGGACTCAATTTCGAAGTCCTGCCAGAGGGCGGCCGGAAGACCGCGGAGCTGGCGTTGAAGCACGTCAACAACGACGCCTGCTACCCGTCGATGGTCGTGATCGGCCAGTTTCTCGAAGCGCTCGGGAGCGGTCGGTATGATCCGGAGACGACGGACTGCCTGTACGCTCAGACCGGCGGCGCATGCCGCGCCAGCAATTACGTCCCTCTGCTCCGCCGCGCGCTGGACTCCGCGGGCTTCCGGCAGGTGAGGGTACTTGCCGCGAACGCGCAGGGCAACAGCGGCGCGGAACGCTTCTCCGTCTCCGCAGGGGCGATTTGGCGCTCTCTGTTGGGCCTCTTTTACGGAGATATTCTGATGCGCTTATCGCTTCGGACACGCCCTTACGAGACGGATCCGGGCAGTACCGACAGGCTTTACGCGAAGTGGGCGCGCCGATGCAAGGAGAATATGATCCTTGGGAAATGGCGGAGGTATGTGTCAGACATAAGGGCGATCATCTCGGATTTCACAGCTCTGCCGATCGACCCCACGCCGCGCCCGAGGGTCGGAATTGTCGGGGAGATACTGGTCAAATACCACGCGAACGCGAACGAAAAGCTCGTGGAGATCGTGGAGGCGGAGGGTGGGGAGGCCGTAGTCCCGGACCTTGCCGGCTTCATCTCCTACTGCCTCTACGACCCGGTGTTCGCGAACATGAAACTCTCTGGGAAGCTCCTTCCGCGCATCGCGGGACAGGCTGGAATATCGGCGCTTGAATTTATGAGGCGTCCCATAACGAAGGCGCTGGCCGGGACGAGGTTCGGCGAGACCCATAACGTGTACGATATGGCGGAGCTCGCGAAAAGCGCCGTCTCCCCCGCTAACCAGGCCGGAGAAGGCTGGCTGCTCTCAGCGGAAATGATGCGCCTCATCGACAGCGGAGTCAAAAATATACTGTGCATCCAACCCTTTGCCTGTCTGCCGAATCATATAACGGGAAAGGGCGTGATGAAGGAGCTGAAACGACGGTACAAGGGCGCGAACATCCTTGCCCTGGACTACGACATCAGCGTAAGCAACGTAAATCAGCTCAACAGGATAAAACTGCTCATGGCCTCCGCGCGGGCCTGAAGGGTGAAGCGCCAGGGGACCGCTGATTAATGCGTCCAAACGATATTATGCCGTTTGTGAAGCCGGAAGCCGCCGAATCTGTAAATATTTCTCATAAAATGGCGCGAAGCTGATTAAATCCGGCTTCTCGCCATTACTATTTATGTAACGACCAACCAGCAACAAAAATGAAAAGAATTTAGAGCCCTTGAGTTTAAGCGGTTTTGCCTGTAAAATTGTGAAGTGTGGTTATATGTTTTTTACACACATGTATTACGAACCTTGACAAATTATAATGGGGTGATTGAAGAATGGATTTAATTTTGTCAGCATTTGTAGCTGTGATTATCGGATTGCTGGGCGGAATATACTTCCATAAGGCGGCTCTCGATAAAAAAGAGGTGGGAGCTGTCGCAAAGGCGGAGAAGCTGCTCCAGGAAGCGACTGACAAGGCCGAGCAGTCCCGGAAGGAACTCATGGCCGAGGCACGCGACGAAATTCACCGCTTGCGCCAGGAAGTGGACAGAGAGACAAAAGAACGCAGGAATGAGCTGCAGAGGACAGAACGCAAACTCGAGCAGAAAGAGGAGAACCTCGACCGTAAAATAGAGAATGCGGCTAAATTGGAGGAGGAACTCAAACGCAAGCTCGAAGAAGCGAAACAGCGCATGGATAGCCTCTCCGCAAGGGAAGGCGATCTGGTAAAAAGGCTGGAGGAGATAGCTCAGCTTTCAAGAGAAGAGGCCAAGAACATTCTTTTGGCCGAGGTCGAGGAAGAAGCTAATCACATTATCGGACTCAGACTTAAAGAACTGGAAGAAAAGGCTAAGCGCGACGCTGACAGAAAAGCTCAGGAGATCATTGCTGTGGCGATACAGAGATGCAGCGTGGACTTTACGTCCGAGATAGCCGTGAGCGTGGTACATATACCGTCTGATGAAATGAAAGGCCGCATTATCGGAAGAGAGGGCCGTAACATTCGCACTTTCGAGACTCTCACAGGCGTCGACCTGATCGTCGACGATACGCCGGAAGCCGTTACCGTGAGCTGTTTCGATCCGATAAGGCGCGAAGTTGCCAGACTTTCTCTCGAGCGCTTGATTCAGGATGGCCGCATCCATCCCGCGCGCATCGAGGAGATCATAGAGAAAGCAACGAAGGATGTCGAAAAGCAGGTCATAGAGGCCGGAGAGGAAGCCCTTCTCGAAACCGGCATAAAGCATATTCATCCTGAACTGGCAAAGCTCATCGGGCAGTTGCGCTTCCGTGCCAGCTACGGTCAGAACGCCCTTCACCACAGCCTTGAAGTCGCGCATCTGTGCGGACTCTTCGCGTCCGAACTTGGACTCGACGAGAGCACCGCGAAAAGAGCGGGCTTGCTCCATGATATCGGCAAGGCTGTAGATCACAAGGTCGAGGGGCCACATGCCGTGATAGGCGCGGATATCGCCAAAAGATACAACGAATCCCAGGAAATAATCAACGCTATCGCCTCGCACCATGAGGACGAAGAACCCCAGACGCTCTACGCTCTTTTAGTGGCGGCCGCCGACGCGGCCAGCGCTTCGCGGCCAGGCGCGCGCAGAGAGAGCCTCGACGCGTATATCAAGCGGCTCGAAAAGCTCGAAGAGATCGCCAAGTCGTTTGACGGCGTCAATAAGGCGTACGCGATACAGGCCGGCAGAGAGGTGCGCGTAGCCGTATCGCCGGAGACGACGGACGACGGTTGTATGCAGAAGCTGGCATACGATATCGCGCGGAAGATAGAGGCGGAAATGAAGTACCCAGGCCAGATCAGAGTGACCTTGATAAGGGAAACTCGCGTAGTCGACTACGCCAAGTAGGGCAAGCCTTTATGAGAGTTCTCTTTATCGGCGATGTTTTCGGAAAACCGGGAAGGCGGGCGTTTGCGGGCAAGCTGCCCGCGCTCAGGTCAAGCGAAGGGCCGTTCGATTTCGTTGTGATAAACTGCGAGAACGCGGCCGCCGGCTTCGGCATGACCAAGAGCCTTATGGAGGAGCTTTTCGCGGCCGGCGCCGACGTTATGACATCCGGCAACCATATCTGGGACAAGAAGGAATTTGTCCAGGTCCTGGATGAGGAGCAGAGAGTTCTCCGTCCGGTGAATTATCCCGCCGGCACGCCGGGCAGAGGTTTTGGTCTTTTTACAAAGAATGGACTCACTCTAGGAGTCGTCAATGTCCAGGGGAGAGCTTTTATGCCGCCGATCGACTGCCCTTTCATGGCAACCGAAAACGCGCTCAACGAACTTGGAGCAACCGCCGTTCTCGTGGATTTTCACGCGGAGGCAACGGCGGAGAAGGTGGCTATGGCGCGTTATTTTGACGGCAAGGTATCCGCCCTGGTCGGCACACACACGCACATTCAGACTGCCGACAACGCGGTTTTGTCAGGCGGCACCGCTTTCATAACGGACGTTGGGATGACGGGAAGTCACTCCGGCGTCATAGGGATGAAATACAGTTCAGTGATACCCAAGTTTCTGCTCGGCATTCCGTGCAGGTTCGAGGTCGAGGAGTCGATGCCGCGGATTCAGGGAGTGGTCATCGACATAGACGACGAAACAGGCAGGGCTCTTGATATTCGAAGGGTCAACATGTCTGCGGATTAAACGTAATCGAACAGGGGAACGCGTTTCGGCGCGCTCCCCTGTTTTGTGTTGGCTGTGATATAATGTAGCCTGAGTTACTTAAAGCCGTTTATTCTGAAAGGGGTTTTATATTAATGAGAAATTTATCGAGGATCATCATACTTTCCGCTGTTCTCGCCCTAGTTGCTTTTCTTTTTTCTGGAATGGGCAGCGCGGCCGACGTCTTTCCGGCGTTTTCCGCGCGGAGCCTCGAAGGACATGCGGTGACGGACGCCATCTTCGCGGATAAAAAGCTCACAATGGTAAATATCTGGACTACATGGTGTCCTCCTTGCATCGCCGAAATGCCAGACTTGGGGAAACTCGCTAATTCGATGCCTGAGGGAAGCCAATTGGTTGGGATTATCCTTGACGCTGATGACCCTAACGCGCTTGACGAAGCCCAAAAAATCCTTTCGAAAGCCAATGCCAAATTTCCCCAGATTCTTCCTGCCGATGTTATGTCGCCGGTTCTGGAGGAGGTCCAGGCGATCCCTACGACTATTTTTGTGGACGCGGACAGGAATATCGTCGGAAAACCACTGGTCGGCTCGCGCTCAGAAAAGGCGTACCGGTCGGAAATAGAGAAATTACTCAAGACTCTTTAACAAGAGGGGAAAAATTTGAGGACCGCGGTAACCGCGCGGCGGCTCCGCGCGATTCGTCTGTTTATTTTCGTGATTTCGATCATTTTCATCCTGGCCGGGTGGTACAGGGGTGAGATTAGAACCGTCTTGATCAAAGCGACACTGATTTGCCTCGAATGTATCGGCATAGGCTAGCTCGTCTCCATTTCGTGAATAACGGCGCAATATGGCTCGTCGCAAGATAATACAATGGCTTGCCGCCTTGGGATGCAACGCCTACGTCCCGGGATTTTCGAGAGGCGGCATCTACAAGGGGGGGCTCAAGGCGATCTGCGTTCCGGGCCTGAACTGTTATTCGTGTCCGGGGGCCGTCGCCTCCTGTCCATTAGGGGCGCTGCAGGCGGTGATAGGAGCGTCCCGCTACAGCTTCAGCTATTACGCGGCAGGCCTCTTACTCGCTTTCGGCCTCATCTTTGGCCGCGTGATCTGCGGTTTTTTATGCCCCTTTGGTCTGTTGCAGGAGTTGCTGCGCAAGATCCCGTTCTTTCGTCCAGGAAACGGAGCGCTTGCGCCCAGCCGGCGCTTTGCAGGATTCGCAAAATTCGCGAGACTTTTTAAATATCTCAAATATATCCTCCTTGTCGTCTTCGTCCTGGCCCTCCCTTTTCTTACAAAGGGAGATACAGGCGTAGGACAGCCCGCTTTCTGCAAATACATCTGCCCCGCCGGAACGCTTGAGGCGGGAGTGCCGCTTCTTGCCGCAAACGCCCCCATGAGAGAAACTTTAGGCTGGCTTTTCACCCTGAAGGCGTCTATTGCGCTCTTTACGGTTATAGGATGCGTCATAACATACCGTTTCTTCTGTAAGTTCCTCTGCCCCCTCGGGGCGTTTTATGGACTCTTCAACAGAATAGCCCTTTATCAGATTCATCTCGATAAAGACCGCTGCGTGCGCTGCGGGAGATGCGCTCAAATTTGCCAAATGGCCGTCGACCCTTCACTAGACCCCAACTGCGCGGAGTGCGTCCGCTGCGGAGACTGCGTGAAAACATGCCCAACCTCGGCCCTCAGCGCCGGTTTTCGCGGCAAAGACGCCGGCTGCGCAAAAAACGCAATATCGCAGCTGTAACCGTATGAAAAAATCGCTGTTGAATTTTCAGTAAAATATGCTATTATTAATTAAGCCATTTTAACCTTGTCCCAGTACAAATAAAATGCAGACATTCATAATGCTTAATTAAAAGAGGTGTGTTATGTTACTGAACTTTGCCGCGATACTATTTTTCTCTACGCTCTTTTTCACAACCATGTTCATCTGTTTCACGATAATCAAAGAAATCTCCAAAAAGTCGAAGGCGCTGTATCTCACAGGCAAAGCGGATAAACCGATACTGTTCTGGCTTGGTAAAAAGAGCCAGATTATAGCAATGGGCGCAATATCGGACACCGAAAAGATCGGGGCTTCCGCCGACAAGATAACCAGGTCCGTCGTTACAATCCAGACCAAGGCAGACGCGCTCAGGGCAAAAATTACCGAAAAAACGAACGACCCATCGGCTACGGAGGAAGAGCTCAGCGCGGCTGCGTCGGCCTCACTATTCCTAGACGAGATAGATAACCGCTGCAAGCAGGTAATCTCCAAAGCGGACGCCGTCTCTTCCCAGCTGTACAGACATTCCAACAATATGAACGACTTCATAAACAGCATGGACGCCTGTCTGTCGAACCTCGACGCGGACCAAAGCGGCGTAAAAGGCAATCAACGCGGATAGGGAAATTGGATAGTCATATTCACAAAAAACAGCCGGGTAAAGTTCAATCGGTCCCGGCCATATCATAGATATCCCTCCCGGACGAATCAATCGCCACTATTGCGGGAAAATCTTCCACGTCCAGCATCCTTATCGCCTCGGCGCCAAGTTCAGGAAAGGCGATGACGCGCGCGCGCTTTACGCTTCTGGAAATGAGCGCGCCCGCGCCGCCTATGGCGGCCATGTACACCCCACAGTGACTGACTATGGCGCGCTTGACATCTTCGTTTCGAAGCCCCTTGCCTATCATCGCCTTGAGACCGATTTTTATCAGAGCCGGAGAATACGCGTCCATGCGCCCGCTCGTGGTTGGGCCGATCGAGCCGATTGCGGCCCCGGGCCTGGCTGGGCTCGGCCCGGCGTAGTATACGATTTGGCCAAAGAAATCGAAGGGCATGTCCTCCCCACGCTCCAAAATCTCGAACATGCGCTTGTGAGCCGCGTCACGCGCCGTGTAGACGACGCCGGTAATCAGAACTCTATCTCCCGCCGACAGTCCTTTTATGACCTCGTCGGAGAGAGGCGTCGAGATTTTTTTTGTCCCGCCCTCAGTACTCATATAAAATCCCCCTACAGACGTATTGATCTGTGTCTCGTCGAATGACAGCCGATATTGACTGCTACCGGGAGACCGGCTATGTGCGTGGGGTACGGCGAGATAAACACGGCAAGAGCCGTCGTATGCCCGCCGAGACCTGCGGGTCCGATGCCAAGCGCGTTTATTCGGCCCAGCAGATCGCGTTCGACTTTATCCCAAAAGGCGGACGGGTTCGCGCTCCCCACGCTTCGAAGAAGGGCTTTCTTCGCTGATAGAGAGGCGTAATCAGCAGTACCGCCGACTCCGACGCCTATCACTATAGGAGGACACGGGTTAGGGCCGGCCTTGCGGACTGTTTCAATTACAAATTTTTTAACGCCCTCGATGCCTTCGGACGGCTTCAGCATGGACATCGCGCTCATGTTCTCGCTCCCGAAGCCCTTTGGAGCTACGGTCACGAGCAGCGAATCTCCGGGGACTACGTCGCAGTAAATGATCGCGGGGGTGTTGTCGCCCGTGTTGACCCTGTCGATCGGGTCGGCAACGACGGATTTTCGCAGAAAACCATACTCATAACCGCGCCGAACCCCATCGTTGATGGCGTCCTTGAGCGATCCGGAGACGTGAACGTCCTGCCCTATCTCAACAAAGACGACAGCCATTCCGGTGTCCTGGCAGAGTGGCAGCAGGCCCTCGGCCGCTATCGCCGCGTTTTCGAGCAGATCGTCCAGCACGCGTCTCGCAAGTTCGCCCGCCTCCGTATCCCTCGCGCGCTTGAAGGCTTCCTCGATATCGGGCGCGATGTTATAGTTCGCGTCAACGCACAAGCCCGCTATGGCGGAAGATAGCAGTCCCGCGTCTATCTCCCTCATTGCCCCTCATCCTCCCCGCTCTCCTCGTCCTCCGCCAGAAATTGCTTCACCTTTATCTTTCCGCCGCTTGCGACCGTTTTAAAACCGGCCTCCATCAGGCGGAGCGACTCCCTCGCCATGTCTTCGGGCTTCACGCCGCCCAGGACGACCGATACCAGTCTGATGTCGCCGCGCTTCGCGGTGCCGATCAGGCTGTATCCTGAAGCGTTGACCCAGCCGGTCTTGAGTCCATCCGCGCCGGGACACGATTCGAGGAGCGGGTTTTTATTCGTACACACGAATCCCCCGTACTCGATGGAAGGGATGCCGTGGTAGCGCAAGTTGTCCGGGTAATCGGCGATATAATGCCTGCTCAGCGTGAGAATATCGCGGGCCGTCGTTACCTGTTCCTTCGCGGGAAGGCCGTTTACGTTACGGAATTTCGTGTTTTTCATGCCCAGTTCGGACGCCTTGGCGTTCATTAGGCGCAAAAACTCTGAGGTGGAGCCGCTGACGTGTTCCGCCACGGCGACGGCGGCGTCGTTGCCCGACACGGCCGCAACTCCGGCAAGAAGCAGGTCGAGCGATACCACGTCCCCTTCCGAGAGATGAAGGCTGGAACCACCCTGAGCGGCGGCGAGGCGGCTGATCTTCACGCTGTCGGACAGGCTCACCTTATCGGCGCTGATAGCGTCCGACGCCACGTACATCGTCATTACCTTCGTGAGCGAGGCCGGAGGGATTTTTCGGTTTTCATCCTGTATATACAGCACACTCTCCGACTTCAGGTTCATCAAAATCGCGCCGCGCACGTTTTCGAGGGCTGCGTCCGCCCTCGCGGAAACAAAGAGCGCCGCGGCGGCGAGAAACATAACAAGCGCTTTGCGAGTCATCCCGCGTATCACCCCTTTGAACTAACAAACCGGGTTATTATATCCGCAAAGCCAGCGCCGGACAACTCATACCGATTTGAAATCAAAGGCCTATTGTATAGTCAATTTTGTTTATTATGACTATCCAATTGTCTCATAATGATGAACCCGAGATGACGGGCCGGCGACTCACTCCGCGAATTGGACCGCTCATACACCTCTGTCCTGAGCTGATTCGCTCGCCCGACATCC
>JAISYM010000132.1 GCA_031269875.1 Synergistaceae bacterium | reverse complement strand
GGCCGCCGCATCTTCCCGCGACTTGGAGATCGAGAGGCTGAACGCGCGCGTGGACGAGCAGTGGCGCGAGTTCTACGAGACGCTGGAGGCGAGGCAGCCGGTGCTGAGGAAAGGAAAGGAAAGGAAAGGAAAGGGTGGATATGGGACAGTCTACGTGCCAAAAGATTGACGCCGTTTTTTCGCGGTTCAAATGCTCCATGCCGGTACTCATTTTGGCGTGCCTTACCGGAAAGAAGAAGAAATCTGTCAAAAAAACGGTGCGGAAAATGCTTGACGCCGGTTTGCTCGTGAAAGACGATGCCGGTTTGGTACGCAGACCAAGGAATAATATTTAACGTGGGAGGTTTCGACTGTCGTCATGGCATTGTCAACGTTCAATTTTTTTAAGGAAACGGCGGAGATGCTGAACGAGCTGGATGACGCTGAACTCGTCGGTAAGATAATGCTCAAAATATTTCGAACGAACGGACTGCAAGGAGAAATCCCGGATTTAAGCAAACTGGAGGAATTTGTCTGCCAGTCAATCGTGAGCCAGCTCAAACGCTATGACGATAAGCGGCAAAAACTAATGGCCAATGGCGTTAAGGGAGGCAGTGCGACCAAAAACCAAGGCAAAGCCAAACAAGAACCTAGCGATAACCAAACGGGAAGTAAACCAGAAGCAAATGAGAAGCAAACGGAAAGCACGAATACGAATACGATAACGACTACGAATACGATAACGACTACTACAACCGCAGGAACCCCTTCGGTGCTTTCGGCGGCGGTCGGTCAAGAAACAGAACCGCTCGAAGCGGATACAGCAACGACGGAGCCAGTCAATCCCCCGGCTGAGAAGCTGCCAGACGGCGGCGGAGCGCGCGAGAAACAACGCGGCAAAGGGACGGGCACGTCGGTTGAGTTTGAGCGCTTCTGGGCTTGTTACCCACGGGCAACCGGCAAGCAAAAGGCTTATGATCAGTGGCGGCGGGCGTTGGAGGACGGCGCGAAGCCGGACGACCTGATTCAAGCCGCCACCGCGTATGCGGACGAATGCCGCGTGAAAAAGCGCGAGACCGGTCATATCAAGCATCCGGCGACATTCTTGGGGCCGGGACGGCACTGGATCGGATATCTGCGTGAGCTTGACATAGGCGGCGTTGACTGGAATTACGCCTTCGCCTACGAGGACTTGGCGGCGCTGTGGAATCGCCACATGCCCGGCGTTGGGTTTATGCCAGCGCCCGAGCCGACGCGGATGTGGAAAAAATGCCTCTCGGAGCGGATCGACGAAAACCCGTCGCAGAGAAACCGCCTTGACTGGTGGCTAGACCGCTTCCGAGAGATCGACGACAGCGACTTCGCTTCCGGGCGCTGTCCGGGTAGAAATGGGGTTATCTGGCGGCTCGAACTGTATATGCTGCTTGAAAGCGAGGAGAAGCTTCAAAAACTCGCCAACGGCGTATACCGCAACCGGCAAACGCAGGACGAAATGCCGCAATTCGCGATTGTAGCGGATTCGGAGGCGCTGGACGAAGCTGTTTTTGCCAATTTTGCGAATTAATCCGCGATAGGAGTGATTTGGGATGATTATGGGCGTGGATGATATCCGCGAAGTATTTGAGGGGCGGCATGGCGAGGTTGCGAGGAGGCTCGCGTCAAACCTGCCGGGTCTGACGGAAACCGATGAAAAGCGCTCGCTGCTTGAAATGGTGCTGAAATCGACGGTCGAAGAGGCCTTGAAGGCCGGGTTCAGCCATAACGACGTAGCGCGTGAAGTGCATCGCCTGTATAAAAACGCGGGCTGCCCTATCGAGTCAAAGCAAGCTATCGCGAACATAGCGCACTACGCCGCGCGGCTCAATGCCGGAATGCCCATGCTGGACGAATTCGACGAGACGTATTTCCTGTACTCCAACGCGTCTCGCAGTCTCAGGGAAAGATTAAAGCTGGTGAGCAAATGGTCTCAAGACAGCGCGTTCTTGCTCGGCATTCCCTGTCTGGATGACATAACGGGCGGCGTGCAGCAAGGCGAAATAATGGCGCTGTCCGGCGCACAGGGGAGCATGAAAACGTCGCTTTTGCTGAACGGCATAGAAAACGCGCTCTCCCGAGGCATGTCGGTCTTGCTTTTCAGCTTGGACATGACTCCCGGCGAAATCCAAGAACGCAGGATTCAGAGGCGTCTAGGCTGCGGACAATACAAGCTTCATGAGCTCATCAGGGAGCATTCGCGTGAGATCCTCGACGCCGTGCGCGAGATCAACGATCTCGACTCGAACCTGTTTTACATCCACGGCAATGACAACGCGAGACCGGATTTGACAATCGACGACGTGACGGAACTGACAAGAACCAGGCCGCCGAACGTGTTGTGCATAGACTACCTGACACTGCTGCGCCGCAGGAATCAAAGCGATCTGGATTGCGTCAACGAGGTTATGCCAAGGCTTAAAAAAGAAACACAACTCTTCGGAATCCGCACGGTGATCTTGTCGCAGATGAGCAGGGCTTCAAAGCGGGAACAGTCCTCCGGCGTCACCGGCGGTCACGCCAAGGGCGGCGGAATCGTCGAGGAAATGGCTCACAGCGAAATAGAGCTGTTTAAAGACGCCGCTCTCGACAACGAACCGAATCCGATCATAGCGAGTGTGACAAAGAACCGCCGTGGGCCGTCCGGACGTTCGTACCGGCTGTATTACAAGGCAAAGAGCATGTTGTTCACGGGCGAGTACGCGAGGGTCAATCGGACGGGCAAAACCGCTCAAAAAAGGGCCTTCGAGAGTTCCGGAACGCTTGAACAATTAAACTCCTTTGCCGCTCTTGAAAGGCACAGAGTCGATACGGACGGATGACGGAACGGAGGTGGTGTGAATGAGTATCAATGTCGCGACCATCACCGGCGTATTGACCAGGGAACCGCGAATGAACTACGACAGTGGAACCCCGAAGGCACGGTTGATAGTCGCTTGTTTTGACTTAGTCAAGGACGCGGATGGGAAATGGGCGAAGCGGCGCACGATAATTCCCGTCGTCGTCGAGGGTAAAAACGCCGAAAGAACGGCCGGCTGGCTCAGGGAGGGCATGATGGTGGAGATCGAGGGCAGTGTTCGCGGCGCCAAGGTCGCGACAATCGACGGTTTCGGCGTGGCGTGTTTCATAGCCGCAAGGCGGGTGGAACAGGTGAAAGCATGAACAAAAAACCATCCATGTCGCAGGTTGTCGCGCTGTTAGAGTTTTTCGCGCGATTTCACCCTGCGGGGCTCGGGCTGCTGCTTGGCCAAGTGGAAGAACCGTCGGCGACGGAGCTGCGCGACATAATTTATTCTTTTTCATCGCTGAGCCATCTTGGCGTCCGTATCAGCGGCGGGGTGTTCATTCCCGAAGCGGAGCGGGTGACCGGCCTGTACGAGATCGTGATGAAGATTATTGATTCTATCGGCGGATGGGAGCATATATACAAAATAACCCTCGAGGTAAAAAGCGAAGTGCCGCCGAATTTGTGGAGAGAATCAGCCGATTATGCCGCTCACATCACCCCGGGAGGCTTGGTGCGCGACGGGGAGGGCGGCATGGGCGGCCAGATGTTCAAGACGAGCGGCGGAGGACGGCACGGGATCTGTGAACGAACAGCCAGGAGGCGCTTTCGCAAACTCATGCGCATAATAGCGCTTAAAATCCTTTCTTTCCCGCCGGACGGAGGTTTTTCGCTCAGTCCCACGACCGGGGGCGGATATCCTGCTTGAGGGTGTCCGCACTAAGGTATTCACTAAGGTATCTACTAAGGTATCTACTATGGTACTTGCTATGACGTGGAAGTGTGGTATAGTTTTATCATCGCGGTATTGAACGCAAAAGAATATATCTGAAGCCCGTAAGGGCAGTCAGTTTCATATACGAATCAGCGCCATGTGCGCGGCCTCGCGGAAACGCGGGGCTTTTTCATTTTTGGAGGTGAGTGCGTGGGAGAACATGTGATCTTCGCTATCCCTGAACGTGGAAACCGGCTCCGTATCGCGGCTTTCCCGGCGAGCAGATCTCCATTGCCGCTCGGGGCTGAGATTATCGCGAGAGTCGCAGACGCGGACTTGAACATGATGCTCCTCTGGGCTAAGAGACGGGCTAAGCGCGGCTGGAGCCTGGGGAAGATAAAGGCGGCTTGCGAGTGACATGAAAAAGACCGTGCCGATAGAAACCACGGGCGAGATCAACGCTTTGCTTGGTACACTCAAGGACTGGAATCCGAACTACTATAGTAATTTGATTTATTATATACTATATCCATCTTTGGCAAACCACCCTAAAATATCGGTTGGCGAAACAATGTCAAGTGCTTCAGCAATAGCATCGTCTAACGCTCTTTTTGCTCTTGCCT
>JAISYM010000107.1 GCA_031269875.1 Synergistaceae bacterium | reverse complement strand
TGTCTCGTCCTATTCGTGACGATAGGGCTGCCCTTGGCGTTCTGGTGCGGCAGGTCGGCGTCGCCCATGAGCAAAGCGGCTTCGTTTCTGGTGACTCTGCCCCTCGTATTCCCGCCTATCGCTCTCGGCTTTATACTCCTCTTGATCTTCGGGCGCAACGGGCCCATTGGCGGTCCTATCGAGGCAATCACCGGCTTTCGCCTTGTCTTCTCCAAAACCGCCGTGACCCTGGCGGCTTTCGTCGCCGGACTTCCCTTGGTCGTACGTCCCCTTCAGGCCGCAATGGAGAGAACGGAGCTGATACGTTTGGAAGAGGCCGCAAGGGCAAATGGATGCGGCCCCATTCGGACATTCTTCCTAATCACGACACCGCAGACAGCTAACACGCTGATATCCGGCCTGCTGCTCGGAACGGCCAGGGCGTCCGGAGAGGTCGGCGTCACGATGATGATAGGCGGCAACATTTCCGGCAGGACAAATACTCTGTCGCTCGAAATATATAACCTGGTGTCGCGCGGCGAATTTGACGACGCGATGAAACTTTGCGCGATACTCGCCGTTTCAGGCCTTATACTATGGGGACTGCTCGAAAAATACAGGGTGAAGGAGAGTTGACTGCCCATGTTTTTTATTCCCGATTCTTTCATAGAAAAACTTCTGGCTGAGGACCTTCCTATCATGGACGTGACTACGGAAGCCTTAGGCATTGGAGACGCGGAAGGCGCCGTCGAATGTTTCCCGAAGCGCGGCTGCGTCGCAGCCGGCATAGAAGAGGCCGCGCGCGCCTTCGAAATTTCCGGGGCACGGGTCGAAACATTCTATAAAAGCGGGAGCGAACTCGACGCCGGCACGATATTCCTTCGAGCGAGAGGCACCGCCGACAGTCTGCACGCGTCTTACAAAGTCGCTCAGAATATAATGGAATACTCCTCAGGAATAGCTACAAGATGCGCGGCTATGGTGAAAAACGCTCGACGCGCTTCACCGCACGCGGAGGTATCTGTCACGAGGAAACACTTCCCCGGCACGAAACAGCTGTCTTTAAAAGCCGCTCTCTCCGGAGGGGCGTCGATACACCGCTTAGGCCTCTCCGACTCGATACTTGTTTTTGACCAGCACAGAACCTTTGTTGGCGGCGGCGGGGAATTCGCTTTAAAAATAAAGGATATGTCGCGCCGGTTCCCAGAGAAAAAGATCGCCGTCGAAGCGGGCGGCGAGGAGGAAGCGGTACTGTTCGCGAAAGCTGGAGCGGACGTCGTGCAATGCGAGCGATTCGAGCCCGAACTGCTTAAACGCGTCATCCCCAGGCTGAAGGAGATAAACCCAGGCATAAAAATACTGGCCGCCGGAGGCGTCAACGCCGAGAACGCGTTCGATTACGCCGCGTCCGGCGTAGACGCTCTCGTCACGTCCTGGGTCTACTTCGGAAAGCCGGAGGATATAAAGATGCGCTTTTGCGCAATTCCAAATTTATTATAATTTTCTTGGATTACATTCCAAGATTCTTATGGTTTGCGCTATAATGCCGTCATGGTTAAATTAGAGGACATAGCGAAGAGGATGGAAACTCCCGGCGGCAATACCGTGATCTTTACGGGGGCGGGCATGAGCACCGATTCCGGCTTGAGCGACTTTCGCTCGAAGGACGGCATTTGGAGCAAGGTCGACCCTATGGAGCTCGCGACGACTCAGGCCATGCGCGGCAACTACGATACGTTCCACAAGTTTTATTCCGCCAGGTTCAAGCAGATGGGCGGCGCGAAATCGAACGCCGGGCACTGCATCATTGCCGATTGGGAAGCCCGGGGGCTCGTCCACTGCGTCATTACGCAAAACATAGACGGTCTGCACGCCGCCGCCGGTTCAAAGAAAATCTACGAGCTGCACGGCTCTGTCGGCAGCGTGAGGTGCATGGACTGCGGCGCGCCGTCGACTCAGGAGGCCTTTATCGGGAGAACCTCGTGCGCGTCATGCGGCGGACGCCTTCGCCCTGGCGTCGTGCTCTTCGGGGAGGCACTTCCGGACGACGCGATGAACTCCTCATGGAGCGCTTCCGAAAGCGCCGGCGTCTTTATTGTGCTGGGTTCGTCCCTCAATGTCTCGCCGGCAAATCAATTTCCGCTGATAGCGCATAACGCTGGAGCGCTTGTGGTCATCTGCAATCGCGACGCGACTCAGATGGACTCCATCGCCGATTACAGGACACACGAGGGCATCGGCGAATTTTTAGCCAAACTCGACGATCTGCTCTAATCCGACGTTACGCGGAGCGGCCTTAATCGGACGGGCCGACGCGAGTCCGTATTTTCCACTCTGGTCAAAAACCAAATAAAGATATAAATTAAACCAACATAAAATTGAATATCGATCGATTTCTCGAAAAACCGATAAAGGGGGTTTAATATTATGACTATTTCAAAACTTGCGGGGCATACGGCGCCAAAGGAGATATTGGTGAATGTCCCACGCTTGATATCGGCGTATTACACGGAATCTCCGAACATCGAAGACCCGAGTCAGGCCGTGTCATTCGGGACATCCGGCCATAGGGGTTCTTCGCTTCGCGGCAGTTTTACGGAGTCGCACATCCTGGCGATCTCTCAGGCGACGGCCGAACTGCGGAAAAAAATGGGAATCAGCGGCCCCCTCTTTATCGGCATGGACACGCACGCTCTCTCCGAACCGGCTCTGCGTACCGCCATCGAGGTGCTGGCCGCAAACGACGTCGAGCTGAAGGTTCAGGAGAACTTTGGCTATACGCCGACCCCCGTCATATCACACGCTATAACGTGCTGGAATACGGATCATCCCGGCGTATTAGCCGACGGAATCATTATAACGCCCTCCCATAACCCGCCGGAGGCCGGCGGAATAAAGTACAACCCCCCTACCGGCGGCCCGGCTTCACCTGACATCACCAAAAAAATTCAAAAACGAGCGAACGATTTGATTCAGAAAGGCTGCCGCGGCGTAAAGCGCCTCCCGCTGTCCAAGGCCGTATCAAAGGACACGACGCAATTCATCGATTACATCATGCCGTACGTCAAAGATTTGGCGAACGTCATTGACATGAAGTCGATAGCGCGGGCACGTATCCGCATCGGAGTCGACCCGATGGGAGGCTCCGGCATTGCCTTCTGGGATCCGATAGCCGATATGTACGGGCTTGACCTCCACTCGCTCAACAAATACGTCGACCCCACATTCTCGTTTATGACGCTCGACTGGGACGGAAAGATACGCATGGACTGCTCGTCAAAGTACGCGATGGCGGGTTTACTGGAACACAAGGACATGTATGGGATAGCGTTCGGCAACGACACGGACTATGACAGACACGGAATCGTGACGGACGAGGGGCTTATGGATCCGAACGCGTACCTCGCCGTAGCGTCGAACTACCTGATGACTCACAGAAAAAAATGGAACCCGGCCGTCCAAATAGGCAAGACGCTCGTGTCGAGTTCGATTATAGACAGGTCGGCGGAGTCCATAGGGAAAAAGGTCTGCGAGGTTCCGGTCGGCTTCAAGTGGTTTGTGGATGGCCTTCTCGACGGCACATTCGGCTTCGTCGGAGAGGAGAGCGCCGGCGCCTCGTTCCTCAGAATCAACGGCATGACGTGGACTACGGACAAGGACGGTTTCGTGATGGATCTTTTGGCCGCTGAAATACTCGCCGGCACGGATAAATCCCCCGCCAGGCATTACAGGGATCTCACCGCAAAGTTCGGCAAACCGTTCTACGAACGCGTCGACGCCCCAGCCACCCCGGAGCAAAAAGCGAAGCTCAAGAAGCTCTCCCCCTCTGACGTAAAGGCCAAGACCCTCGCCGGCGAGAAAATCACCGCGCTTCTCACAAAAGCGCCGGGCAACGGACAGCCGATAGACGGACTCAAGGTCGTCTCCGAAAACGGCTGGTTCGCCGCGCGCCCGTCCGGCACGGAAGACGTCTATAAGATTTACGCGGAGAGTTTCAAGAGCAAGGAACATCTGAAAAAAATACAGGCGGAAGCGCAGGAGATCGTAGGGGCGGCGATATAAGACCATAAAAAAGCGGCGGAGATATATTTTCCTATTTTTCCCGCCGCTAATAAAATTTTGGCAGTAAAGCCCATTACTGACCTTCGGATCAATATCGTCTTTGTCTATTTGAAGCAGGCGGTACGTGAATTTCAAGGACATTATAACAAATTTTCGGCTCTTTGCGTCCCCGACAAAGTGATACCAATTTAAAATCAAAGGCATATATGGTGAAGCGTTAAAACTTTTTCCTCGAACCGCGTCCCCGCTTCAAAAACGGCCTATCTGCGGCGAATTGGCATGAGCGCGAATTTTTCCCCATACAGGAAAATCACGTATTTATAAAGATGGGATCATAGTCCCAATTTTAACCAAGAATCGAACCTTGACAGTATCTTCTAAATTAATTAAACTTTAACCTACAAAAAGGGCAATTTGCATTATGCCTATGATTCTAAAGTCTCTTATCTGGATGGAGGGATATGAGTCAGACGAATTACCACCGTCGTTACGCGGAACGACGCGCGTGAAGTTTTGATTCGATAAAGGTTATGTGTGCCACCGGAAAAGAGGGAAATATTATGAGAGGTTACCGATCTGATTTTACAAAGAGGATGATCGCGTCTGTCGTGCTGGCGATCTTCATGTCGCAGATATCACTGCCCGTATGGGAGGGGACGCTCGCGGCTTGGGCCGCTACCCGGGTGGATTCAGCGGGCCTCTCGACGCTGGCGACGCTGAAGGACGAGGTTGCAATGGGCGACGAAGATCTCTTGGACATGGGGCAAGAGACCACGCGCAAGGCCAACGTGCTGTTCATGATAGACGCCTCAGCCGCGATGCAGTTCCACCCAAAAGGCGTCATGCCGTCCGTCGTGCTGGCAAACAAACCAACATGGAGAAATAGCGGACGCCCGGGCGCAAATTGGGTGGCAACGTATAACAGTTATGGATACACCGTTGACAACGTGATTGACATGATGAGGAACGCGACGTATGGAATCGGTGCAATGCCGGTAGCTTGGAGCGGCGCTAATCTCCGCGTCGAGCGAAACCTCTACGGGCGCGATATCGACACGTCCAATAACTATGTAAAAAAATCCAGTGACCCTGCAGAAGATTTGAGATTGAACGCGGAAGAGGGGCGCAACTACTATGCCCCTTTCATACGTGATGATGATGAAGCGATAAATTTAGTAAAGTCTGGATACGCATCTCAGACCAACCCTCTGCAAGTTGGACACGACAACGTACAGAAAGCGTCACATGTAGGCGATACGCATTATTCGTTGGAGAAGGGCGAAATCGGGGATTCAGTTAATAACTATATATATAGTGGCAACAGTAATATCTCAGGCGCTCAGAAATTCCCCTACGCATTGGTGTTTAAGGACCCTAACTACTGGGAACATGGTATGACTGACCTAGCAATTAACGCTTCTCCCAACAGCATTGATCTGGTGCCCAACGACAGCAAGCTTTACCAGACTAAGCTCGTCCTTTGGAAGTTGCTCGAAAACAGCGCGACGTGGACCAATTTGAGATTCGGGCTTGCGTCTACCTATCTTCCGACAACAAACGATACGAATTTCTCCGACAAGGACATCCACACGGGGACAAATGACCGTTTTGATTTCAACGGCATGTATAAAGTGGAGCCATTTGGGAATAATGTCTGGACGTCGAAGAAATTCACGACCGTACCGAAAAATGGCAAAAACATACCGTGGCCAAACCCAGTAGGAGATTCCGGCTGGCCACCTGATAACGATCTAACCAATAGAAAACAATTTGTAAATGGAGTGCTGACACAGGCTATCACTGGGAACGTCCGCGGTTACAACGCACTTCATGCACAGTACTACCCCATGTGGTCTCATATGACCAATGAACCGATTTTCAGCTCGATAACGAGCAAATACGCGAAAGGCGGCATTTGGTACAAAGACGAGATATCTAGGATGCAGTGGATATATTACGCGCTGCACAGGGGTTCGCTCCTCGTCCCTATTCGCGACTATGACGATGATTGGATTAAAAACAACACCACTACGAAGCATGTCAATCGGGTGCGACAGTGGATAAACGGCTTCGCTGATCTTTACAACGGTACAACCGGCAAATCTCCAGCCTCCGCAACCAACGCCGAGAGAAACAAACAGTGGCACTACTATAAGGATCCAGAGATAGGAGTGGCCGGAATATTCACTCTCCCGCACGCCATTTACCCGGATCCGAGGAACGCGTACGCGATGACGCGCTCGCACTATAAATTAAATGGAACTAATGAAGTCATTACGTCGAGTTTTCAAGCTAATGCTGGAGGTGCACTTAATTTGCCGCTAACCAGTTCTCAACAAAACGACGGCGAAAAATATTCAAGGTCAATATGGTACTCGAACGTAAGCGCGAACACAGATTACTACTTCGAATGCTTCCCTTACTCTACGGAAATGGAGGACAGCGAACAGGCGATCAAGAATCACTTCAACGCCGGTTCCGGCGAGGCGGCGGGTTCCGTTCTCGACTTCTTCTCTCCGCCGATAGAGGAATCTTCGAATCTGGCGGACGTCTCATATCCGATCAGATCAGCGTGCGAGACGAACTGGGTCATAGTTATCACGACAGGGCAGGAGCTGAAACCGGCGCTCGAGGACGACGACGGAAACCCAATCAACTCCTACACATACACGGCTGCGCAGGCGATCAAGAACCTCTACGACGCTACGGACAGCAAAAGGGTGAACACAACAGGGTCAAACGCGAACGACAACCCCCTAAAGGGAGACGTGGTTTACGCACCATACGAGCAGGTGTCGATGCTTCCGCGCAGCGCGGACGGAACCCCTATTTGGAATAATATAGAGCGCGTGGATCTCGACGAACCGATACAAACCCTCGTGGTGGGCATTGTCCCGAAAGTCCCGAAAACCGGAGAAACCACTAGCCTTACGGAGGCAGAGATCAACGACGTCAAGGAGATGCACACCAACTTGGCCAAGATGGCTATGGCCGGCCGGGGAAAGAACCCTGACACTATCAATACATATGAAGATACGCTCAACTCCAGCAAGTACAAGCACAAGGCCTTTATCGCGGAGGACACGGACGGGCTGACTGACGCGATCATGAACGCGCTCACCGTTATAAACGACAGCACGGTAGTACAGCCAGGAACGGGTGCGATGGCGCAATCGGAGGCGCTCGACGACCTCGACGGGCAGTCCGACATATACAGCTACCAGTACAAGATAATGCGCAGCGACCAGTGGGAAGCCACGATGAGGCGTGACGTAGTCTCCATGGACGCCGACGGCACAGTCCGGCTGTACCCCAAATGGACGATAGGCGACGAGAGCGACACTAAAATAGTCCCGGCACCACCCCAAAAAAGGTCCGTGCGGTACTGGAAGGAAGGCTGGACCAATGCAAACCTTGTCGAACTGGAAGGAAATTCGGAGACCTTTGGTTCCCTATCGGGCCTAAACGGAGACATCCTCCCATCATCCGGCAGTGATTACGGCGGCGTATACCCATACGACGCTTACGCAAAGTGGCTGTACGGCAATGATTACTCGTACGCGAACAGTGAGGAATACGGTCGTTCGCGCATGTTTACGGATCTGGGACAGGGAGGCGTAGTCATAGTGAACGACCCCGTAGTGGCAGCAAAGGACGAGCCGCTGCCCGGTTACAACGCGTGGGCGAATAACTTGGCGCAGCAGCCTCAATCACCGGTACTGTACGCGCACACCAACGACGGCCTGCTCAGAATGATTGATCCGACGCAAAGCGGTAATGGTCAGGAGATAATGGCGATAATTCCCCCACCAATGCTGATCCCCATGAGATTGGCTGCACTGGTGACCAACCCAGAAGACGATGGCGTCAAACGGCGGTGGCTGCCCATAACCGAACCTGTCGGGGGTTACAGGTCATACCCGGCCTTCACCTTGGACGGTTCGCTCCAGAAGAGGAACTTCAACTTTGAACAAAAGAGTGATGGCTCTGGGTGGGGCCAGTACCTGCTCGGCGCCTTGGGACGCGGCGGCAGCGGCCTGTATATGCTCGACGTGAGCGACCACGACAAGCCGGCAATGATGTGGTACAGGGAGAGCATCGGGAGCGACAAGCTTGTCAGTTCGAAAAAACCGCAGGACACCTCGCCTGCAGTAACGCACGTCTACGATAAGGCGGAGATGGAAGGTTCCAACGACGATACAAACGACGATACAGTGAAAAAGGAGACGGGCTATCTGAAGCTCGGCTTCAACAGCCCGCGCCCGGTGATGGGCGTAGCTCCGCTGAATTCTATCCTGGAGAACGATCCCGATAAGCAGAACTTCATTGCCCTGGCAGGCGGCACCCTGCCGGACTCACCGCTGAACCCAGAGGCAAACCCGGGGGTACTCGCGAACAATGGGGGTTATGGCGCGACGCTTCTCATTATAGAGCCGAAGGACGGCACAATCCTGAAAGCGTTCGACGGCAGCTCCGTACTTCAAGGCTGGAGGTTGTCTGAAACCGCGCAGGGGAACGCGCCGATTATGGGCATGATGGTATCCGAGCCCACCCTTTTCCGTTCCGCCTCATCAAACCCATATCTTGCCGGCGGGATCATCGCGGCTGACAACAGAGGGAACATATTCCGCGTGGACATTGAAAAGCCGGTGACTCATGAACTCTCCGACCCGAGCGAGTGGCCCATCAGGACAGTAGCGACCCTGCAGACAAACGCTGAGATGGGGACGAGCCCTAACAGCTACGCGATCCCTCATGGCGTGGTCGTCAGCTTGCAGGGCAATAATATGTGGATAGCCGGCGGCACAGCCGATATCAGGGGGAAAAAGGGCAGTGGGGACAACGAGGACGGGGTTCTCCGAAACGAAAGACAGATGATATTTTCGTTCTCGAACACGGGCCAAGTTGGGCCGTACACTAGGGACAATTTCTTGAAGCTGGAGCAAGACGATCCAGATGATACATTCACGACGGGCGAGAACGGGAAAAGCGGCTGGTACTTCGAACTGAAAGATGGGGGACAGAACTTTTTCAGGGAATACGTGTCCACTAAGCCAATCCTGGTAAACGGCACTCTGTTCGTCGCGACATTTATACAGAAAGATAAGGTACAGACGCCGGATTCCTCGGTTTGCGAACCGGACAGACCGCTCGCCGGAGACAGCCGGCTCTACGCAGTCGACATCCGAACAGGAAAGCCGACAATATGGGCAGGAACAGGCAACAACAAAAACATGCTCGTAAAATACGTAACTTTCGAGGACATAAAGATAGCGAGTCTCACGGATCTCGCCAAGGGCGGCAAGGGCAAGCTGATGATACGGTTCGATTTCCTAGCGCCGGGAGCTAAAGCAAAACTAGAGTTGCTTAGGCAACAACAGCCAGTACTCAGAAAAGTTGCCGGGTCGGAGGAAACTAATACACTCGACGAACCACCCGAAGGCACGGGCGGCAATATCCCGCCGGAGACGACCGTTATCAATTACTGGCTGATGAAGTAACGTTCTAACTAATTGATATCATAAACCAAACTGAAGCGGGAGACGCGCCGGTCTCCCGCTTTTAATTATGTCTCCCCCTTTGTGCCAAATCGCCAAAGCGGCTCCAAATTCTATCTCAAATAAAGGGGAAACATTATTTACTAAAATAGTACTAAAATCCCGCCGCAATATGCTTGACAGGATCTTTTGCGTTAAGTAAAATTCCGTAAATTAACAGGGACTATTAATACCATTTCTTATGGTTCTTAAGTCCCCATTAAGATCGTGTGCTTATGCTTCTTTCAATATTGATTATCCTCGTCGCTGCACGGAACAACGCGGCGCTCCAATGTGTTTTGTCCAAAAATAATCGTCCACAGAAAGAGGGGAAAGATCATGAGAGGTTACCGATTTGATTTTGCAAAGAGGGTAATCGCGGCAGCCGTACTAGCGCTTTACTTGTCACAGGCAACGCTTCCGGTATGGGAGGGGACACTCGCGGCGCGGGCCGACGTTCTGCCAAATGTCATAGCACCGCTGAAGCACGAAGTTGGGATGGAGGAGACCGACAAACTGGTCGGCGGAAGCAGAAAATCTAACGTGCTTTTCCTGATCGAGGCTACGGCCGCCATGAGCTTCACACCGAAGGGCGTCCTGCCGCAGGTGAGAAAATTCAACGACTGGGATTGGTCTTCAAATGAGAACGCAAATTGGCAGCTGACGAAAGATGATTATGACTTCACGATATATGATATCAACAGGATGATGGCAGACGCGACATTCGGAATGGGCGCGATGCCGCCGGCGTGGAGCGGAAGGGATCTCCGCCCGGAACGAAACCTGTACGGCAGGGATTTGGACAACAAGAATAACTTCAAAAAACATAGTACTCTTGAAGAAGATATGAAAGTAAACAGCGAGGACTACTATTTCCCGTTCGTTACCGCCGATAATCCGTTGACAGATGGTTACTCGTCTCAAATAACGGCGCTGGAGACCCACTTTACTAACGCGCAGGATGCCTGGCCGGATGAACTGAAGCTTACAAGCCTCATAAGCGGCGCGCGTTATTGCAGCTATAATATGGCCAGCACTCCTTGGTATTCTGTCGGCTACAAGAGCCGCGTTCTTCGAGTCCCGGAATCAGGGACTCCGGTAATTGTACCTGGAAATAATAGCGCGGGCAGGAAGGACATCACCATTTTTGGGGACGAGCAGCTCGCGTATGAAAAAGCTTACAAAGAGCACACCGCGACAAAAAGAGCATATCCCTACGCGCTCGTTTACAAGAATCCAGCCTGGTGGGCGTCGGGGCCGCCGGAAGGAACAACCGTCGAGCCGATTGACCTGGTGCCTAACGACAGCAGGATGTACCAGACAAAGCTGGTGCTATGGAGGCTTTTGAGCGACAGAGATCTGTTCGAGAACATCAGATTCGGCATGGCCACGACATTCCTATCGCCGGCGAACGTCGAATACCCGATCAAGAGTGGGACGCATTATGGCATTGCGCGTCCGCGCCAGGATTGGAACTATATATTCAAGGTCGCGCCATTTGGCTCAAACCTGAAGACCAAAAATTACTTCGATAAAGATGGCAACGCTCAGATAAAAGCACCTGACATAAATCATACAGCACATGGCCCAAAAGGCAGTCATGGTCATACAGATATTCGGCCTAAAGACGGTTTTCATCGCGTGCGTTATGAGAACGGCGTGCTGAACGGAGCGACGACAGGCGAGATACAAGTTTTCGTCTCGGTGCACGGGCAATACGTTCCAATCTGGTATAACGCCGTGGTACACAGCAATTATATGACCCGCGTTTCAACGGCGCAGGAGGCAGATGGATGGTACCAAGGGGTAATAGAAGGCCCGGATAGCAGTCCTTCCGCCGGCGACAACGCGGACAGGCCGATGTATAAGGTGATGAACCGCGCGTCGCTCTGGCTGCCGATCACCGAACACGACCATATATGGGAAAAGGGCGGCAAGAGCATCGATCACGTGGAAAAATTCAAGATGTGGATAAACGGATTCGCTGACATCAGGAGTGCTGGCACTCCTGACGGACAAAGCGAAACAGATAACAAAGAAAGCAAAACGAGCGGCGGGCTTACCGGCAATGACAGGAACGACCGGTTTCACTATTACAAGGAACCTGAGATTGGCATAGCTGGAATATTCGCGCTGCCCCAAGCTATTTTCCCAGACCCTACGAAAGTACACAGTACCACCGGCATGCCTCTCGAACTGGATCGCAAATACTATTATGATAAAAAATGGATCTGGTATTCTAAAAAAGGCCAGAATATAAACTACAGGGCTGACTATCGCCGTTACAGCAACGAACTCGAAATGAGCGGCGTCGCCCGAGCGAGGTTTAACTCGGGATCAGGAGAAGCCGCGGGTTCTGTGCTGGACTTCTTTTCGCCGATTATCGACTATGACATTACCGGCAGTGCTAGTGACACGGAATCATATCCCAGCGCAAGAACAAATCAACATCGTTTTGTCGCAATCCGGGATTCAAGCAATTCCAGTTGCGTTAAAGTAGAAGACCTCGACGACCTGTCTTTCCCAATAAGGAGTACGTGTGAGGATAACTGGCTGATCGTGGTCGCGTCCGGGGCGGAACCGAAAGTAAAAAGCTCCGCCGAATACTCCTACGGCGCGTGGGAGGCCGTGAAGAATCTGTATGACAGCACCAACGCCGCCGCGTCGGGGGACAACACCCTTGCGACAGGCCCAAGGAAGGCGCAGTACGAACAGGTTACGATGATAACGAAGAAAAAAAATGGTAGCCGCGCTCTTTCGAAAGTCGACCTCGAGAAACCCATTCGGACGCTCGTTATCGGCATAGTGGCCGATCCAGAGAAACTGATGGAAGAGGACAAGACACTGAAAGAAGACGATCCTGTCATTACGGAAGTTAAACGAATGCGGCTGAACCTGATAAAGATGGCCGTCGCAGGACGAGGAGGCGATCCAAGCGGATACACCGTAGATAATATGGATAATGCCCCGTATAAACCATATTTCGCGTCCAATTCTACGGAACTGCTCGAGTCGTTCCGCGAGGCGCTCATCGCCGTGAACGAGAGCGACGCGATACAGCCGGGTAAAGGCACGTTAGTAGAGACGCCTCCATCGGCAGGCGAAGACATGCCCTCCACGTTCTCTACCTCTTACCGCATTGTCCAAGGGGATCAGTGGGTGGGAAGTTTGACCAAATATAAAGTCTCAGATGACATTGACGGCTCCTCGGCACTGATCCGCGATTGGGAATTTGGGGAGCGGCTGCTGGAACGCCGGGGGGACGGCGAGACCCCGGTATCGCCCCGGAACCTCAAATACTGGGATAAAACCGACAAAGAGTTTAAATCATTCAACGAGGGCGACGCCACGTTTGCCGGCCTCACTGGTATAAACAGCACGTTGATCGGGAATTTCGGCGGTTTTTTGCCGGACAGGGCGCTGTACTGGTGGCTGCAGGGCTATGACTATTCGTACTCGGGCGATAAAGCAAAATTCCCGAGGTCGTCGATGCTCGCCGACTTCGGCAACTCCGGGATTGTCTACGCCGATCTCCCCTCCCCTCAGGCCAGCAACAAACTGCCCGGCTATCAGAAATGGGCGGACGAAATGGCGGCAAAGGCTGAATTAAAAGGCACGGAGAGGCTCTACGCCCAGACAAACGACGGTATACTGCACGTGATCGTGCCATCGGACGGCCGGGAGGAATCCGCTATACTGCCTCCGCCTACCCTCCTTCCATCGCGGCTCGTCTCGCTGAAGACACATGCCAAAGCAAGGAACCTCTGGCTCAATGTCCAAGGCGGCGAGAACTCGCTGGGGACCAGATCGAACCCGGCTTATACGCTCGACGGCCCGCTTCAGAAGCGCAGGTTTGATTTGTCCTCGGACGGCAAAGGTTGGAAAACGCTCCTAGTGGGCACGCTAGGAAGGGGCGGCAACGGCCTTTACACCATGGATATCTCGGAGCCGGCCAACCCGAAATTTCTCTGGTACCTGGAAAACTTAGGAGGCTCTTTGGCTGCGATGGGGGCGGCGGACAGCGCTCCATCACATATAGACCCGTCGGCGGATCCGTATAAGGCGTTTGCCAAGCTGGGTCACAACAGCCCTAAACCCGGGCTGGGCATCACCGGCACACTTGCCGATCACACGAACTTCATAGCGCTGCCAGGCGGCAGCCAGAGTTTGTACAACCCGGCAGTAAATGGCACCGAGGGCGCGGCGCTGATCTTCATAAAACCGGAGGACGGCGCTGTGATAAAGGCTTTTGACAGCGACGCGGTCGCTAAAATCAACGCGAAAGTAGGTTCCGGCAAAACAGGATACGCGCCTTATATGGGAATGATGCTTTCGGAACCGACATTGCTGAGATCCCAAATTCCGTCGCTTCCATGTATGACGGGACACGTTTTCGCCGCGGATAACAGGGGAAGCGTTTTCATGGTTTGCCTCGAAGACCGGAAGGAAGATGGCGCGGTGGAAACGCTGCCCAAGGACAAATGGACCATCCGCACTGTGGCGACGCTTCAGCGGAACGCCGAGGCGGCCGCCCAAAATGACCCCGGCTCCGTGAAGAACTACGCGATACCATACGGTACGGCCGCTGTCTTCGACAAAGATAAAATATGGCTGGGCGGCGGCACATCGAACGCTCTCGTCAAAATATCGGCCGGCGCGCCTGAAGGAAAGATAGCGAACGATTTTCAGATGATCTTCGGGTTCCGCGTACCGGAGGATAACAAGGTGACTTATGTGCGCGATAACTTCAAGGAACTCACTGACTCCGCCGGCACAAAGCTCGCGCCTGGCGACGATCATCCGGGATGGTATTTCAAGCTTCGCCCCTCAAATCAGAATGACGGAGAAGAGTACGTGAGCGCGAAGCCGGTGCTGCTCAACGGCAGGATGTACATTCCGACATTCCGGGAGATGGAATATGTAGACACGCAAAGCGACGCGAACCCCTGCGGAGTCAAGAGAGCCGTGTCCGGCAAGGCGAGGCTTTACGTACTGGATATTAAAACGGGCGAAGCGGCTCGTTGGGTCGATGGAAACGGCGATCTCGTTAAATACATAACATTCAATAACGCAAAGATCACGGAGCTTGCCGTCAGATCGACGAACAGATCGTATCACGTGATGATATCAGTAGATGACCTCGGAACGTCTGATTATAAAGACGTCCTTGAAAAACAAAACCAGCCCAAGTCCCGCACATGGATAGCAAGGGATGGCGTCGGCGAGGCCGAGGAGCTCAAACCCGGCCGCGGCGGCATAAGGCCGGAGACGACCATTATCAACTATTGGCTGATGAAATAGAACCTTATACTTGGTACGATCAGCACCCTAGAATCAAGCAGGAGGCCTCTCGTCAGTTGAGAGGCCTCTCGTTTTTTTTAGTGTGCAGTGCCGGCAATCGATCATTCACTTAAAGAGCTAAGTATTGTCAGTCTGTTTTCTATAATTTGCCAATCAGACAAATTCCGGGTGCAAATCCAAATCAAGCTCCGCTCTTCCGGAGTTTGCCGGCTATCGCGGCGAGGAAATTTTTATGGACGGCCATCGCGCCGGTCGGGCACATTTCGTGACAGCAGAGGCACTTGACGCAGGACTGCCTGTTTATCTCAGGATACGCGCCGGCTTCTCCGGTTATCGCGTCGACCGGGCAGACACGCCCGCATATCCCGCATCGGACGCACTGTTCGCGGATGAGTTCCGGCCTGAGCGTTACGAAACGGTGGGCGGCCCCGCGAAGGAAGGTTGGCAGCAACCGGACGAGGCTCGTCGACTTTTTAAAGCCATTTCTCGGCAGTTCGTCCCATTCCGCTCCCACAAGCTCGATCTGGGATCTGTCGCGCGGCCCTATGCCGCGGGAAGCCGCCGCCGCCATGAGCGGAATTTCGAGCGGATTTTTGTAGCACATAATGACGGAGGCTGCCCAATCGACAGCCAGCGCGTTTGTGCCCGCCAGTATCCAACCGGTCTTTTTGGGCTTCCCGTAGGAAGGCCCGTCCCCTTCCATCGCCAAAATCGCGTCAACGACGTTGAAGTCCGGCGGCCTGATGATAAACAGATCCGTTATGGCCTCCGCCAGCACTGTCTCGGACGCGGAGCCGTGGCATTTTTTCCTCGTGGCCGTGTCCGCCGTTCCGAAGATATTCTTGATACAGCAGGATACCTCGGTCTCGATGTGCGTTTTCAGCTTCGCGGCGTTTATTACGAACGGGGCGTCCAGATACCTGTTAGAGACACGGGCCTCCTCGAGGACCCTGAACGCGTCGTTCCGCACGCTCCGCACGCCCTGGTCGGACAACAGCCCGACGGACACGCCTTCCCGCGCGAGGCCGCCTACGCCGGTCGCCTTGAGCAGGTTTCCCTTGTCGGAAAATATATAGCCGGGGTTGTCAGCGATGTGAACGGAATTGCCGTTTGCCCGCATCCCGTCCGATATGGCGCGCAGTACCTCCGGGTGAGTGGTGACGGCCCGATCGGGCGCGGAGGGCGAAAGCATGTTTGTCTTTATCAGAACGCTGCCGTCCTTTATCTCCGGCGCGCCCGCTCGGGAAATCGCCAGGCACAGCGCGTCCTTTACCTCTTGCGGGTCGTAACTCTCGCAGCGGGCCGCGCCGACGATATATTTTTCTGGTTCCGGTTCGATCATTCTGCAGCCTCCATTTTTTGTCGCGGACAGGCCGCGCTTACGGGACACCCGCCGCAAAGGGGGTTCCTCGCGCGGCATACCTTCCTGCCGTGTTCTATCATATTCAAGTGTCCCGCGCCGCAGTATTCAGGCGGCACGGTGGCCTCCAGAAAATCCTGGATTTTGTGCGGCGGGGTCTTCTCCGACGCCCAGCCAAGTCTGCGGGAGATCCTGGCTACATGGGTATCCACGGGGAACGCAGGCATACCGAGATCGAAGGCCATGACGCAGGCGACTGTCTTGGGCCCGATGCCGGGCAGCGCCAACAGGTACTCCCTGACTCGGCCCGGTTCCCACTCGAACAATTTCTTCAGGCTGAAATCCCCGAAATCGCCGTAAATTTTATCCAGTATCTCTATCATCCTAGCGGCTTTCGTATCGCCAAGCCCGGCCGATTTTATCAAGCCGGCCACGCTCGGCGGGGAAAGCGCCGCGACATCCGCCCAGGACGGGTGTTTCGCCCTGAGCGCGTTGTAAGCCATATCCCTGTTGCGGTCGTTCGTGTTCTGCGACAGAAGAGTGAGCATCAGGCCATCGAGCGGTTCCCCGGTGGCGTAGGCGTCGGTTGGCAGTGCCCCAAAACCGTATACCGCGTCGAGTTCCCCGAGAACGAACAATATATGATCGAGACTGCCAGGCGTAAAACGGCACTCAAAGGCCCTCGCGGCACTCCCCCGCTTTTCGCCGACCTTGCCCGGCTTTTTTACCGCCTTTGCCGCAGCGTTTTCAGTCGTCGTCCTGCTCATTTTTCTTCTTTTGGCCGTTTCCGTTCGCTTCGTCCGCCTCGTCCGCGTCCTGCTTCGACAGCTCGCGCTTCAGCTTTGCGGAGCGCTCGAGCCAGCTTCTGAGACACGACTTCGTCCTCCCGTGAACGCTGTCCGCGGGGTATGATCCGTCAGGAACAGGCTCCCCCGCCGGCACTCCCGAGAGTATCTCTATCCCCTCGTCAATGGTGGAGACCGCCCAGATGCTGAACAATCCCTCCCTGACGGCATTCAGAACGTCGTAGTGAAGCATGAGATGCTGCGCGTTCTGGCGCGGTATCATCACGCCCTGAGTACCCGTAAGCCCCCTGACCTTGCAATAGCTGAAGAAACCCTCTATCTTCTCGTTTACGCCGCCGATCGGCTGAATCGAGCCGAACTGGTCGACCGATCCCGTGACTGCGATATCCTGCCGCAGCGGCACGCCGGAGAGCGCCGAAAGGAGGCAGTAAAGCTCCGTCGACGAAGCGCTGTCCCCCTCTATTCCCCCGTAGGTCTGCTCGAACGCTATCCTGGCCGAGATGGATATCGGCATATCCTGAGCGTACATCCTGCCCAGATAACTCGACAGCGTCAAGAGGCCCTTGTTGTGTATGGGACCGGTCAGTTTGACCTCGCGCTCAATATTGACCACTCCCTCTTGACCCATAAAGACGTTCGCGCTGATACGGACAGGGTGCCCAAACGTATGGTCGACCATGGAAATGACGGAGAGCCCGTTTATCTGCCCCACCGCCGCGCCCTCCGTGTCGATTCGGATAACTCCGGTCTCAAACGCCCTGCGATACCTTTCCTCGACGAGGTTGCTCCTGTTGATCTTCTCCTCGACGGCCTTAATGACGTGGTGAAAGTCCACGAGTTCCGCTTTTTCCATCCTCGCCCAAGCCGTGGCCTCAGCTAAAAGTTCCGATATCTTGTTGAACTGTGTGGACATGCGATCCTGGTCGTCGACGAGACGGGACGCGTTTTCGATCACCTCGGCCACCGCGGCGGCCGTGAACGGTATCTTGCCGTCGTTGCTGACGAAGTGAGCGATCACACAGGCAAGCCGATACTCCATCTCGGCACCGCGCGGCATGTCGGACTCGAAATCCGCCTTGATCTTGAAAATTTTCTGAAATTCCGGGTCGTAAATGTTGAGCAGATAATAAAGATAGTACGTTCCCACGATTACGACCTTGACGTTTATGGGGATTGCCTCCGGCCTGAGCGAAGCCACCGGGATATAACCGAGATGTTCTCCGAGGTTCTCGATGGTGAGTTCGCCGGAAGAGAGCACGCGCTTCAACGCGTCCCATGACATGAACTGCCGCAGCACGTTCTCGGCCTCGAGCATGAGATAGCCGCCGTTCGCCCTGTGCAGAGCGCCGGCTTTTATCTTGCGGAAGTCGGTGTAAAGATAGCCCTGCCTGCTCTCGTATTCCACCTTGCCCATCAGGTTGTAGTACGTGGGGTTCGTCTCCCTTATGACGGGCGCTCCGCACTCGCTGTCGTTCGAGACGAACACGTTAACGCTGAAGCGGCTGAAGTCGGCTTCCGAGTTCTCATCCCTCGTCGCGGCGACAAACATTCCAAAGTTCTGCACGATGTCCTCTTCCAGCTTGTCGATCCAGTCCGTAAGTTTTTTGGTCTCCTGAAATTTGTCTCGCAGTTCTGACAGGATAGGCTGGGTGGCGTTCCGGCAGATCTCCGCCTCGAGTTTTTTGATCTCCTGCTTCAGTTCCTTTTCTCTGTCGCGCATGATCCGAAGTGTTTCCAGCGTCTTCTGCGCTATCTCCTCGGATTTCTTCTGTATCGCGTTCTGCTCCTCCTCGGAAAGTTTTTCAAACTCGTCCGGCTGCATCTCCCTTGTGACGGTTTTAGGCTCTTTGTCAGCTTTTTCAGCATTCTCGGCTTCCTCAGTTTTGTCCGCGGTATCCTGTTCCGATTCACCGCCGGCGTCGGCCGCCTCAGGCGATTCAGGCTGTTCCTCTTTAATCAGCGGAAGGTTCACGAAACCCTGAGGGGTTCTCTTGATGGAGAAATTCTGCTCAGAGGCGTACGCTCTCAGAGATTCCATCAACTCGCCCACGCTCTCCTGAAAATTTTTCACCAGCGTGGCCTTGTTGTCCTCGTATTCGCTGTTGTCGAACGCCTTCCCGAGATTCACCTTGAGATCCTCCACGAGGTCGTTCATCGCGGAGGCAAGCGTCTTTCCGCACCCAGCCGGAAGGTTTATGGCAAGCGGCTCTCCGGGCTCGTCGAAGTTGTAAACGTACACCCAGTCATCCGGCGGACTCATGCCGAGCGCCTTTTCCTTCATGGCTTCTATGGTGAAAGTGGTGCGGCCGCTTCCCGGATTGCCGACAACGAAGAGGTTATAGCCCCTCGTGTCCAGCTCCAGCGCAAACGATATGGCGTTTACAGCCTTAGCTTGACCGATGAGCTGTTTTGGACATTTCAGTTCGTCCGTCGTCTTAAAGCCGAGAGATTCAGCGTCCGTCCGCCTTCGCAGCTGCTCGATCGGCAATTTGTTCGATTCTATTATGCTCATGAGGATCCTCTCCCGCCAAGTTCTAATGATTTATTCAATATGAAAAAGGAGACGACCATGATCGCCTCCTAAAATAAGTCACCTAGCTTATATGCCGCTCACTCGCGCCTAGCAGGTCACACGGATCATATTCACTTTCGAGAATAAATGAAGAATTCCCCGCAATAGCTCAATTAGATTTTAACTACGTCCGAAGCCTGCGGTCCCTTTGTCCCCTGTGTGATCTCAAAAGAGACCTTCTGCCCCTCGTCCAGCGTCTTAAAGCCTTCGCCCTGAATGGCGCTGAAGTGAACAAATACGTCGCTTCCCTCATCGGTCGTGATGAAACCATAACCCTTGGTTGCGTTGAACCATTTTACCGTGCCGTTGCTTTTCAAATCGTGTTGCCTCCCAACAAGATATTATCGTTAGCGGCGCCTGCCAACAGCTGCACAATAGTTGAATTTTCCGCATCTGTCAAGCAGTGTTTCGAAATTAACTTGAAGAAACCCAATAAATTCGCCGCGTAAAACGCCGATATACTTAAAACGCGATAAAACGCTGAAAATTATTGATACGCACAGATATTTTCAAAAAATATAATATATTCTTAAATAACGAGACCTGTGATTATGGGGGGTTATATTTTTTGACATTGCCTGATTAAACTTGATATGTGATAATAAACAATAATAATCAATAATTATTACGGGAGTTGACATAATGAATCTAAATAAAATGACAGAAAAATCACAGGCCGCGATCATGGAGGCGCAAAATATCGCAATAAGCATGGGCCATCAGGAGACGGACGAACTTCACCTGCTCTTAGCCCTTCTGCGGCAGGAGGACGGGCTTATACCCAGAGTCGCCGAGTGCATGGGCGTATCCCCCGAATCACTGGCAAAAGAGGCGGAGAAGGAACTTGCCTCAAAACCCAGAATATCGAGCGGCTACCAGCCGGGTAAAATTTTCATCTCGCAGTCTCTGGCGTCGAAACTCGTTGAAGCCGAGAACACCGCAAAGCGCATGAAGGACGAATACGTCTCCGTCGAGCATATCTTTTTGCGGCTCTTGGCGTCGCCGGCATCGACTCCGGTGGGCAGAATTTTCAAAACGTTCGGCGTCACAGAGGAGCGTTTTCTTTCCGTGCTGACACAAGTGAGGGGGAATCAGCGCGTCACGAGCGCTAACCCGGAGGAAACCTACGAGGTGCTTGGCAAATACGGGCGCGACCTCGTGAAGGAAGCGGGAGAAAACAAGCTGGATCCCGTCATCGGGCGCGATGAGGAGATACGGCGCGTGATAAGGATACTGAGCCGAAAGACAAAGAACAACCCCGTGCTCATAGGCGAACCGGGAGTTGGCAAGACAGCGGTCGTCGAGGGGCTGGCCATGCGAATCGTTCGCGGCGACGTGCCCGAGGGCTTGAAGGACCGTTCCATCTTCGCGCTCGATATGGGTTCGCTTATCGCGGGCGCTAAGTACAGAGGCGAATTTGAAGAGCGCCTCAAGGCGGTTCTGACAGAGGTACAGAAGAGCTGCGGCAGGGTCATACTCTTTATTGACGAGCTGCACACGATCGTGGGCGCCGGAAAGGCAGACGGGGCCTTGGACGCCGGCAATATGCTGAAACCGATGCTCGCTCGCGGAGAGCTGCACTGCATAGGCGCCACCACGATCGCGGAATATCGCCTGCATATAGAGAAGGACGCCGCGCTTGAGAGGCGCTTTCAGCCCGTATTGATCGAACAGCCGGACGTGCAGGACGCTGTCTCTATCCTGCGCGGGCTGAAGGAACGCTTTCAGGTCCACCACGGAGTCCGGATACAGGATAACGCGCTCGTCTCGGCAGCCGTCCTCTCAAACAGATATATACCGGACAGATTCCTGCCCGATAAAGCAATCGACCTGGTTGACGAGGCATGCGCCATGATCCGCACGGACATAGACTCCATGCCCGCGGAGTTGGACACAGTCTCCCGCAGGATAATGCAGCTGGAGATAGAGGAGGCGGCCCTTAAAAAGGAGAGCGACAGGGCGAGCGCCGAACGGTTGGAGGCGCTTTCGAAGGAGCTGTCCGACCTGCGCGAGGAATCCAGCGCTCTCAAAGCGCGGTACGAGTCCGAGAAGGCAAATATCGCCGGTGTGCGTGGGCTGCGTGAGCAAATCGAATCCACAAAGGGAGACATCGAAAGGGCGGAGCGCGAATACGACCTGAACAGAGCGGCGGAACTGCGTCACGGGGTTCTGCCGGATCTCACGAAAAAGCTGAAGGAAGAAGAATCCAAGCTTGAGAGCGCAAACGGCCACAGGCTCCTTCGAGAGGAAGTGACTGAGGACGAGATAGCCTCCATAGTCTCGAAGTGGACGGGAATTCCCGTTACGAAGCTGATAGAGGGCGAGCGCGACAAGCTGCTCCGGCTGCCTGAGATATTGCACGGGCGCGTAATAGGGCAAAACGACGCCGTGAACCTGGTGGCGGACGCAGTGCTCCGCGCGAGATCCGGCATAAACGACCCGAGACGCCCGATCGGATCTTTCATATTCCTGGGGCCAACCGGGGTCGGCAAGACCGAACTGGCGCGCACTCTGGCGGAAACCCTCTTCGATTCGGAGGAGAGTATGATCCGCATAGACATGTCGGAGTATATGGAACGTCACGCCACATCGCGTCTCCTTGGCGCGCCTCCGGGTTACGTCGGATACGACGAGGGCGGACAGCTTACGGAAGCCGTGCGCCGGAGACCGTACTCCGTGGTTCTCTTTGACGAGATAGAGAAGGCGCACCCTGACGTATTCAACATACTGCTTCAGATACTGGACGACGGCCGGGTGACCGACAGTCACGGACTCACTGTGAGCTTCAAGAACACTGTGATAATAATGACGAGCAATATCGGCGCGCATCTGATAGCGAACGGAATATCCGCGTCCGGCGCCATCACGGAGGAAGCCAGGGATTCCGTCATGGGCGAGATGCGCTCGCGTTTCAGACCGGAGTTTTTGAACCGCGTGGACGATATAATAATCTTCAAGCCTCTGCGCCTCGACGAAATAGAGAGGATAGTCAAGCTCATGACCGCCTCCGTCGCGAATCGCCTGGCGGACAGGAACATATCGCTCAACGTGACGCCCGGCGCGCTGTCGCTGATAGCGAAAAACTCCTTCGATCCCGTTTACGGCGCGCGCCCGATAAAACGGTACATCCAGAAAAACCTGGAGACCGCTATCGCGAAGGAACTTATCAGCGGCGAAGTCGGAGACGGCGGTACGATCACTGTCGAAAATCAGGGCAGCGACCTGGTGGTGAGAGGGGTGTAACGCCTTGACAAACTGGGGCTTCTCGTTTATAAATTGGCGCAATGACGCTGGAACATTCTATTGGATTCACGGGAGGAGGCGCGGGGGTATGAAGTCAGATCGGAACGTATGTAATTTACCGGTTTACTATTATACGACGCTGTTCTCTTTTACTTGCGAAAATCCCGCTTTACATGGGATTTACGCTTGTCGGCGATCCAGCGTCTGAACGACAGTCAGATAAAGCGCAATCAACACGTAAAGCCGGGATCGGAGACAGGATCCCGGCTGTTTTTTATACCGAGAGACTTCGTGTCGGGCGCGGCCTGGCTGCATGGGAGGAATGGCATGATCTGCAGGATTTGCATTGTAGGGCTGGGACTGATGGGAGCTTCTTTAGCCGGCGCGCTGCGGGGATGGCGCGGCGCTAAGATAGCTGGCGCCGACATCCTTGCCGAAGCGTGCGAAAGAGCCGCGTCGCTCGGCATGGTCGACGAGGTCCACGCGGACGCCGGAAGCGCGATAGACGGCGCCGATATCGTTATCTTCTGCGTTTACGCGCATCACATACCCGGATTGATCGAAGCGAACGCCCGGGCTTTCCGCCGCGGCGCCCTCGTCTCCGATATCTGCGGCGTAAAGAGCGGGCTGTACGCGAGGATCGAAGGACTGCTGCCGGAGGCGTCCGACTACGTCGGGATTCACCCTATGGCCGGTAAAGAGCGCGCTGGGTTTCAGAACGCCGACCCCGCGATATACAAAAACTCCGGATTCATCATCTGCCCGCTTCCGTCAAGCAAACCGGAGAACGTAAGCCTCATGCGCGAGATGGCGTCACACATAGGCGCGGCCCGGACAGCCGTCTGTGAGCCCGAAAAACACGACGCGATCGTCGCCTACACGAGCGACCTGATGCATATCGCGTCCGCCTGCCTATGCGCGGAATACCCCCCCGAAATGACTCAGGCTTTCACGGCCGGCGCGTTTCGGGACTGCACGCGCGTGGCGGATATCGACGCGGAAGCGTGGACGGAACTGCTGATGGACAATCGCGCCTTTACAAAAGCTCGGCTCGACCGCTATATCCAAAACCTGACGCAAATCAGCGAGGCGCTCGCAAGCGGCGACGAGCGGCGGCTGTTCGGCATACTGGACCGCGCCGGCACGAACAAGAGGGAGATGCTGAGAAGATGAAAATCGAGAGGAGCGTTGAGGTTGGGTTAGCGGAGAGGAAGTACGTCATTTTAATAGGGCGCGGCATTCTTGAAAACGCGGGAGATCTGATATCGCCGCTCTGCATCTCGAGAAGCCCGGTGGCCGTCGTGACCGACACGAACGTCTGGCGGCTCTGGGGAGAGCGCCTCGCGTCGTCGCTGTCGGAAGCGGGCGTCGCCTTTGAACCGATAGTATCCCCCGCCGGGGAAGAAAACAAGACGCTGGGCGGATTATCCTGTCTTTACGACGGCTTTGCCTGGATGGGACTCAGGCGGGATGGGCTCGTAATCGCGTTCGGCGGCGGAGTCGTCGGGGATATGGCTGGGTTCGCGGCCGCCACTTGGATGCGCGGCATTAGGTACGTTCAGATCCCGACGACCCTCCTGGCCCAGGTGGACTCAAGCGTCGGCGGAAAGACGGCGGTAAATCTCCCCCAGGGGAAAAATTTAGCCGGCGTATTTTATCAGCCAAAGCTCGTCGTAACCGACACGTCCACACTTGAAACGCTGCCGGAGCGCGAGATAAGATGCGGCGTGTCCGAGGTTATCAAATACGGCGCCATCAGCTCCGCAAACCTCTTTAACAAGCTCCTGGACAGGACGCCCGTTGGCGGTATGGCGGAGATCGCGGGCGAATGCTGCCGCATCAAGAGCGAAATCGTGGAGCGCGACGAACTCGATTCCAGACGGCGAATGCTGCTAAACTTCGGTCATACGTTTGGACACGCGATCGAGAAAATTTCCGGCTTCGGCGAATACCGCCACGGCGAGGCCGTGGCTTTCGGCATGGTGATTGCGGCGGTTATCGGCGAGCGCGCCGGGGTCACGCGGCCCGGCACGGCGGACAAGATCCGAAAAGCCCTTTCCGCGTGGGGGCTGGACGCCGATTACCCGCAAGACTCCGCCCCCCTGATCCCCCTCCTGTCCGCCGACAAAAAGAGCGTGGAGGGCGGCGTGCGAATGATCTTGCTGCGGAGAATCGGCGACGCTTTTGTAAAGAGGATGTCATTTTCTGAAATAGAAGCCCTGCTTAAACCCGGCATGAACGGTCAGACCCGGCTTGACTTTGAAGGAGGCGGCAGATGAACGCCTGGGGAAACAGGTTAAAACTTTCGATATTCGGCGAGTCTCACGGACCGGCGATTGGAATCGTGATAGACGGCCTGCCGGCCGGCGAGGCGATCGACGCGGCGGAAACGGCACGCGAGATGGCGCGGCGCGCGCCAGGCGGCAACGATCTGTCCACGGCGAGAAACGAACCTGACGAGGTCGTGATTTTAAGCGGAATCCTCCGCGATAAGACGACGGGCGCTCCCGTTTGCGGCGTAATCTACAACAGAGACGCCCGCTCTCGTGACTACGATACGATACTGCGTCCGGGACACGCGGACTGGACGGCTCTGCTCAAGTTCGGCGGATACGCCGACCTCCGCGGCGGCGGGCACTTTTCGGGAAGGCTTACCGCGCCGCTCGTGTTTGCCGGGAGCATAGCCAAACAGATTCTGTCACGCCGCGGCGTCGAGATATGCGCGAGAATCACCGCGATAGGCGGCGTATCCGATGAACCGGCGCGGGAGGAATACGGGTCCGCTTCGGAGTTCCGCGCCGCCCTCGCCGCGGATTTTCCGGCGTCCGCCGAGATCGCGGAGGCCATGAAGGCGGAGATAAGGGCCGCGAAAGAGCGCGGAGACTCGGTGGGAGGCGTAGTCGAGGCCGCCGTATTCGGTCTGCGCGGGGGGATCGGCGAGCCGTTTTTCGGCTCTATGGAGAGCGCCGCGGCTTCGCTGCTCTTTTCAATCCCCGCCGTCAAGGGAGTCGAGTTTGGCCGAGGCTTCCGCCTCGCCTCGATGAGGGGAAGCGAGGCTAACGACGCGATCCGCCTCGAAAACGGCAGGATAGTTTCTCGGACGAACAACAGCGGCGGGATTTTAGGCGGCATCACGAACGGCATGCCAATTGTCGCGCGGGCCGCGTTTAAGCCGACCGCGTCCATCGCGCTCCCTCAAGAGTCCGTCGACGCCGCGTCAAAACAGGAGACGACGCTCAGGATCTTGGGCCGCCACGATCCTTGCGTCGCGCCGCGCGCGGTTCCGGCAGTCGAAGCAAGCCTTGCCCTATGCGCTCTCGACGGACTGCTGGTGTCTGGGGATGGGCTGTTAAAATGAGACATATCGTCCTCATCGGCCTCCCGGGAAGCGGCAAAACGAGCCTTGGGAAGCTTGCTGCGGCGCGGCGCGGCTGTCCGTTCGTCGACGTGGACCTGGAGATCGAAAAGCGCTTCGGGATGCCGATTCACCGCATATTCGAAGAACATGGCGAAGAGTTTTTCCGAGACGCCGAGAGCCGCGTCACGCGCGAGGCGCTCCGTTCGCCGGAATTATCGGTAATCGCGACGGGCGGCGGCGTCATCCTGCGCCCAGAGAACACGTCCGCCATGAGGGAGGGCGGCTTCGTTATCTTTTTAGACCGTCCGGTGAAGCGCATCGCTAAGAACGTGCCGGTCGGCGGCAGCCGTCCCCTCTTAACGAGCCCGGGAAAACTCCGCGAGCTGGAGCGCGCGCGGCGGGCGCTTTACGTCGACGCGGCGGACAGAACACTCAATAACGACGGCGGAATAGAAGATGCGTTTCAGGCATTGATGGCGATTATCGGCAAATCCGCGCCCGAGGCCGAATACGCCGTCATCGGCGATCCCATAGCCCATTCGCTCTCTCCTGCCATCCATAAGGCGGTATTCGAAACACTTGGGTTATCCGCAAAGTACTCGGCTGTCAAGATTAACGGCGAGGATCGCGGGGAACTGGCCCGTTTTTTCGAGGAGGCAAAGGAGAGCGGTATGAGGGGATTCAACGTGACGAGGCCTCATAAGCGCTCCATCATGCCCTATCTGGACTCCGTCTCTGTGGACGCCGGAGTCTGCGGAGCGGTCAATACCGTCGTATTCAGGGGCAGGAAGTGCTTCGGGCACAACACGGACATGGGCGGGCTTCTCTTTTCCCTGCGCGAATGTGGTTCAGGCTGCGAGGGACGGCGCGTCGTCATCTTGGGCGCGGGAGGCGCGTCCCGCGCGGCCGCGCTCTCGGCGGCAAGAGATAGGGCGGCGGAAATCGTCATCCTGGCGCGCGACGAGCGAAAGGCTCTGGAGATCGCGTCCGATATTTCCGCGGCGGTGCCCTGCCTCTTTCGAACGGGAACCATGACGCCGGGAGCTATGAAAGACGCCGCATCTGGAGCCGATCTCTTGATTAACGCCACGCCGCTCGGAATGAGCGGCATCCGCGCCGGTTTTCCGTCGCTGAAGTTCCTCGACGCCCTGCCGGCGAGCGCCTTCGTATGCGACCTGGTCTACAGCCCTCCGCACACGGCGCTGCTCGATCGGGCGTCGGAACTCGGACTTGGGTCACAAAATGGCATGGGTATGCTGATTTACCAGGCTATTCTAGCCGACGAGCTGTTCCTCGGGCGTCCGCTCGACAGGCCGGCTCTCTACAAAGCCGTGAGCGGCAAACTGACGACTATATAATACGGATGAGAATGGAGCGAATGAGATGAGCGAAAGCGCAATGCTCCGCGGCATCAGGGAGCGCATCGACGAAATAGACGAACAATTGACAGGGCTTTTCGAGCGGCGAATGAGTATATCGCTCGAAGCGGCGCGGGCAAAGGCCGACGCGAACCTGCCCGTCCTGGACGAGGCGCGGGAGCAGGCCGTAGTGGAACGCGCCGTGAGCAGGACTCGTGACGATCTGCGCGGCGAAGTTACGCTCTTGATGCGCTCGATCATGGCGCTGTCCCGCGAATACCAGCGGCCTCGCCTCTTTCACGCGGAGATGCCGCTGCTCCCGCCTCCGCGCGTTTCGCCGGTCACGAACGGGCAAAGTGTCGTCTGCGCGTTCCAAGGTGTTCCGGGCGCGTGGAGCGAACAGGCGCTCATAAAGCTCTTCCCGAAGGCTATGCGCAGTCAGGTGGAATTTTTCGAGGACGTATTCATCGCGGTAAAGGAGAAACGGGCGGACTACGGCGTTGTCGCCATCGAAAACTCCACGACGGGCGCGATAGGCGAGACTTACGATCTCCTGCGAAAGTACGGCTGTTTTATTGTGGGCCGCACGTGGATGGATATCCAACAGTGTCTCTTAGCGCCTCCGGGCGTGGGGCTGTCCGATATCCGCGAGGTCTTGTCGCACCCCGAGGGCTTCAGGCAGTGCGGCCGCTTTTTGCGCGGGCGCGCGTGGGATCTGACCGCTTGCCGCAACACAGCGGTCGCGGCTCTTGAAGCCGCGGAAGATAAAAGCGGCAGGACGGCCGCGATAGGATCGCGCAGAGCGGCGGAACTAAACGGGCTCAACGTACTCGCGCCGGACATAATGGACTCCGCCAACAACCGAACATCCTTCGTGGTAATAGCGGCGGAGCCAGAGTACGACGAAAAGAGCGATCTAATATCTATCACGTTCTCGACGGAACACCGGGCCGGCGCTCTCTGCGAGACACTGATGCCGTTTATGGCGCAGGGCATCAACCTGATGCGTATCGAGTCGCGCCCCGCCACTCCGGACAAGTATCGCTTTTTTGCCGAGATAAACGGCAGCATACTGAATCCGAACGTATACGCAACGCTCCGCCAAGCATCCGCAGCCTGCGAATATTTCGAGGTGATCGGCTGCTACGGCAATTCGTGAGGCCGGAAAATGAAACGCGTGACAGTGATCAACGGGCCTAACCTGAACTTGCTCGGGACTAGGGAACCGGAAAAATACGGAAACGAGACGCTGGATGAGATCAACGGCCGAATCCAAGCCGAGGCATCGAGGCTTGAGGCGGAGTGCCAATTTTTCCAGAGCAACTCGGAGGGAGAGCTCGTGTCGGCCATACAGCGCGCCGGTGTCGTAGGGGGTATAATACTGAACGCAGGCGCTTACACCCACTACAGCATAGCGATCCGCGACGCCATAGCGGCAGTTCCCTCTCCGGTCGTGGAGGTGCATATATCTAACGTACACGCCAGGGAGGAGTTCCGCCGCGTCTCGGTGATAGCGCCGGTATGCGCGGGCGTCATCGCCGGTTTCGGCTCTTACGGCTATATACTGGCGCTTTACGCCCTGCTTGGACGCGGGCGTCACGAATGACGCCAATAGTGAAAAGAAGGTGATCTCTGCCAATGACCGTCAGAAAACAGGATTGCGGCCGCCGCGTCGTAAAATTATCCGTTAAAATCCTTGCCGCCGTCCTAATCGCGGTTATCTGCGCGGGGCAGGCTCATGCCGCCGCAAAATACGTGTTTTTATTCATCGGGGACGGCATGGGAACGGCGCAGAGGAACGCGGCGGAGATATTCCTCGCCGGCAAAAGTGCGCAAAGCTCGCAAACAGCGGCACCAAGAGAGAGCCAGCTCGTCATGAACTCGCTTCCTATAGCCGGCGAAATAGGGACGGACTCCCTCTCGGGCGTCACGGATTCCGCGGCGGCGGGGACCGCGTTAGCGACGGGCAGGAAGACGAAGAACGGCGCCGTCGCCACGGACGGTGCCGGGGTGAAGTACCGCTCCGTCGCGGCGATCGCCCACGAGAGAGGTTTTAAAGTCGGGATAGTCACTTCCTCATTCCTCGAGGACGCGACGCCCGCCGCCTTCTACGCCCACTCCGACTCCAGAACCAGACGTTATGAAATTGGGCTCCAGCTCCCGGAGAGCGGGTTCGAATACTTTGCGGGCGGCGGGTTTTCAAACCCGAAAGGCAAAGACAAAAAGATGCGGGGCTTAATTGATATCGCCGCGTCGAAGGGCTACCGCGTGACTTCGACAAGGACCGGCTTCGATTCGCTCACACCAGGCGGCAAATGTATCGCGGTAAGCCCGAAAGTCCGGGCCGGCTACATGCCGTGGGCCATTGACGCGGACGAAGCGGACAAAAATGATATATCGCTCGCGGAGTTCGTAAAAAAAGGGATATACCTGCTCGGCGGCGGCAGTTTCTTCATGATGGCGGAGGGCGGCAAGATCGACCTAGCCTGTCACGCCAACGACGCGGCCTCCGCGATAAGGGAAGTGATCGCGTTTGATGAAGCCGTTAAAACGGCGCTTGACTTCTTCCTTGAACACCCTGACGATACGCTTATAGTGGTTACGAGCGATCACGAGACGGGTGGCATGGCGCTTTCCGTAATCCCAGACGACAGTATGGCGTTTTACGGCGCGATGTCGCTCCAGAAGGGTTCGTACCAGCGCTTTGAAGGATCGCTCCCAAACCCGGGCAAAGAGGGCGTAGGAAGCTTCATGGCAAGAGCGCGGGATTTTTTTGGCGATTTTGACGGCCTAGGTGAGGAACTAAGTCAGAGGAAGTCAGTGAGAGACGCTTTCGCTATGACGGCGACCCCGAAAAAGAACCGGCCCGTAAAAAGCGCGCCGTATAAGAAACTCTACGGTCCCTATGATCCGTTCACTGTCGCTTATATGAGGGAGATGAACGCCGCCGCCGGAGTCACATGGAGCACGTTTTACCACACGGGCAAACGCGTGGCGGTCTCGGCTGTCGGCGCGGGCTCCGAGTCGTTCGCCGGGAGCTGCGAGAACTCTGAAATTTTCACGAAGCTGCTCGCCGCGCTGGGGATTGAATAAAGGAACGCTGACTCATTCGCACAAACGGCGTTTTGCCGCCTTTTAGAAGCGGGCGATGTAAGGGTTTATTTCGTCACCCTTTAGGTCCCTAACGATAAATCGGCCTTTTTTAAACCTGACCGGCAGGATGATCGGAGGAATTTGAATGGGAGCTGTCAAGATAGAAATATGCTGCGGTTCGGCTGACGACGTCATAGAAGCGTACAAGGCGGGGGCGGATCGCGCGGAGCTTAACTCCTGCCTTTTTCTGGGAGGGCTCACTCCGACGGTTGGGGCGCTCAGGGTCGCAAAAAAATACGCGAACCTGCCGGTGTTGTGCATGGTCAGACCCCGCGAGGGCGGATTTCACTATACGGAGATGGAGTTCGAGACCGCGCTTTCGGATGCCAAATCACTTCTCAATAACGGCGCGGACGGTATAGTATTCGGCTTTCTCAAGGAGGACGGGGCGGTTGACGAAGACCGCTGCGGCGCTGTTATGGCCCTTGCCGGCAAAAAGGAGACCGTATTCCACCGCGCGATCGATGTCGTCCCGGACTGGAGGGACGCGCTCGACGCGCTGGCGCGTCTCGGGATTACGAGGGTGCTGTCAAGCGGCCAAAGCCGCTCGGCGCTTCAGGGCGCGGGTACGCTTTCGGAAATGACGCGTTACGCCGCTGGAAGGATCGAGATACTGCCCGGCGCCGGCATCAATCCGGACAACGCGAGGGAGTTGATTGAAAAAACCGGGTGCCGGCAGATACATCTCAGTATGCACAAGTTCATAGAGGACAGATCCGCCTCGGCAAATCCCCGGATAAACTTCACCGGGACTGTCTGTCCCCCGGAGGATCATTTCAAGATGATCGACGGCGACAAACTCGCCAGGTTCACGAACAGCTTCAAAAGCTGATTCGCGCGGCGTTGTCTCCGGTTATTGACGGGGGTGGCCGAGGCGGTTAAAATTAACGCTGTAGATATACGCGTTCAGACGGTTTTGGAATTGACACAAGCTCAGGTGCTCTGTTCGAGAGAATAGGGAATTCCGTGAAAATCGGAAGCGAACCCATCACTGTAAGTCCGCCGCCTCACTGGGAGGGGGTTTTTCGCATTGACGAGTCACTGTCGCTCCGGCGATGGGAAGGCCGCGAAAATGGACGAGCCAGAAGACCTGCCTGAGCGTACACGGTTCGAGAAATTCAGGGGCAATCTGGATTCGGCCGTTTAATTCAATAAAGATCTCGCAGAAATGGGCTGCCCGGATCACTGAGGTGATTCGGTTTTTTTATGTCCTTTTGGAGGCTGGAGGGGTTCTGTGACTTTTTTTGAGTATATGGAGACCGGCGGTTGGATAATGTGGGTAATTCTATTCATATCCGTGATCGCGGCCGCTGTAGTTTTCGAGAGGATTATTTTCATGGTCGGGGCTTCGACTGATCCTCAGGCGCTCGAAGCGGATTTCAAACGCGCCGTCTCCGGTTCCGCGGCCGGCATGAAAACGGGCCTCAGCTCGATGCACAGGATGTTTTCCGCGGCGCTGGAGAACTGGGACATTGACGGCGAGAGCATGAAGGTTCTGCTCGAAGCGCAGGTGCGGCGTGAAATGTTCAGGTGGTGGAAAAACCTCCCGGTATTAGAGACAGCGGCGAAAGTTTCCCCCCTCCTTGGCCTCTTGGGTACTGTGCTCGGCATGGTCGAGATGTTCAGGACACTGAACCTCGGGGGCGCGGTGAACTCGGCGGCCGTCACGGGAGGAATTTGGAAGGCACTCTTTACGACCGTGGCCGGCCTCTTCGTCGCGATACCGGTGATTATAGCCCACGGATTCCTTGCCGGGAGGATCGACCGCGAGGAGGAGACTCTGCGGCGCGGCGCGGACTTCGTAATGATGGAGCGTTCGAGAAAAATGGTAAACGCGAATGAAAAACAGGTTTAAACGCGGTATGGACGTCGACATTACCTCGTTGATCGACGTCCTATTCATGCTTATAATCTTCTTCGTCCTCACCGCTTCGTTCCTTCAAGGGACTATAGGGATCGATCTGCCTCGCGGGAACGCGCCGCGAGTCGGCGAACGCACCCCTGTCGTCGTTACCGTGACCGACGGCTCGATTCTCTGGGCGGGAGAGGCCGTTTCGCGCGACGCGCTTCCAATGCTGGTCGCAAGAGCCATTGCCGAGAGCGACGACATCCTGATAGCGGGCGAAAAAAGCGCCCCTTACGGCGATGTAGCTGAACTTCTGGACGAAATGCGGGTACTCGGCGTGGAAAGCGTCGGCCTCGCCTTTGACGGGGAGAAAAAATGAAACGCGCGGGCGCGGCTTTTTTCCTGAGCGCCGTATGTCATTCCGCGATACTTTTTGCCGCGCCTTACGCCTGGCGCGCGGCTCCGGAACCTCCGCCCGCCGTGATGCGCGTCACGCTTGCGCCTCGTGAAATGTCAGGGATCCCGGACGGCCCCGAAATAGCCCCCTTGCTTCCAAGCGCGCCGCCGCCCGCCGCCACCAAAAAAATCCCTGAAAAAAAAGTGATCGCGCCCAAGCTGACGGAAAAAAAAACCGCCCCGAAATCTATGCCGGCTAAGCCGGTAGTCAAGCCAGACCCAGCCCCACAGTCTCCAGCGGAAACGGAATATCTGTTTGAGACGCCGGGCGTCCCGGGCATGGGGGAAACCTCCGCCGTACAGGGAGACGGTGAGCCGGACGGTGTCTCCGGAGGTATTCCCGGCGGGGTTCCGGGCGGCTATGGCACAGGGCGCGCCGTCCTTGACGCGTCGTCCCTCAAGGTAACGAAGAAAGTCGCGCCGGATTACCCGATGATAAGCAGGAAGCGGAAAGAAGCTGGAACAGTGGTGCTGTTGATAGAGATCGCGTCCGGCCGGGTGGAGTCCGTGGAGGTGGAGAGCAGCAGCGGACACGCTCCCCTTGACGAGTCGGCTGTACGCGCCGTGCGGGAGTGGAAGTTTGACGCCGGGCACGGCGCCGCTGTCACGGCCAGGATACCGTTTACCTTTGACCTGAAGTAATATGTGCGCATAAACCCCAATATGACTATCCAAATTGTCTCAGGAAAGAGATGACGGACCGACGAACGAACGCAGCGAATCGGCGGCCGACATGGATGTCGGGCGAGCGAATCAGCTCAGGACAGAGGTGTATGAGCGATCCGATTCGCGGAGTGAGT
>JAISYM010000077.1 GCA_031269875.1 Synergistaceae bacterium | reverse complement strand
ACATACATCGAGCTTCCGCGAGTGATAATAGTCAGCATAGTGTCTTTCAAGCTGTTTGACTGCGCGGAATTTCATTCGGAGTACCAGGCGCTCGAGGTGACGCGCCACACACGTTTGACGGACAGGCTGTCTCTGCACTATTTCGAGCTTCCGAAACTGCCGGAAGAAGTGAGCGCTGACGACGAATTACGTCTCTGGTTAAAATTGTTCGACGCGGAAACGGAAGAAGAACTCAGTCAAATCGAAGCATTGGGGGCGAAAGTAATGAACCAGGCAATCGGAGCATACCGCAGCATAACGGCGACGGAAGAATTTCGGACCCTAGAACGGATGCGCACCGACGCCCGCCACAACGAAGCGGCGGCGTTGTTCAACGCGGAGCGAATCGCTGAGGAGCGCGAACGCGAAAAGTGGCAAAAAGTTGTCGAAAAAAAAGACACAGCCCTCGCCGAAAAAGACGCGGTCCTTGCCGGCAAAGACGCAGCCCTTGCCGAAAAAGACGCAGCCCTTGCCGGCAACGCCGTAGCCCTCGCCGAAAAAGACGCAGCCCTCGCCGGCAAAGACGCTGAAAACGCGCGTTTGCGTGAGCAGCTTGCCGCACTCCGATCGCGGCTTGATGAGAACAACATGTAGGGGCGCGCACTGCGCGCCCGCACCGTTATCACCTCCGTCACGGATGATCGGATATAACCACGCCGTAGGGGACGCCGCCCTCGGCGTCCCGTTGTTCCATCCCGCCGCGACACGCCGAAACAAACGGATATGGTTTTGTATGATGACAAATTCGCCAAGACATACGCTGGGATTCACGTAATGATCGGAACGCCGGGGGCGGCGGAAAACGGCGGGACGCCGAGGGCGGCGTCCCCTACGGAAATTCACGACATATCCGCCGATATGGCGGACGCGCGATGCGCGGCATCGGCATAAACCGGCATAAACCAAGGGGCACACATCGCACGCCTGTCCGCGTTGCCCGTCCGCGTCGCGTGTCCGGCATGGTTGAGGCGTGATAACATATTTTGGGGGGCGCGCATTGCGTACCCCGCGAACATTCATGGCAATATTTCATATCCGCGCCCTTTAGGGGTTTGCAGATAGCGAAATGAGCTTATAATATCGGGACGGTTCCTCACAACGAATGAGGCTGTTTACTTAAGGAGGTCAGTTTATGCAGAAGTACGTCTGTTCAGTGTGCGGTTATATCTACGAGCCGGCCGCGGGAGACCCGGATTCAGGGGTGGCGGCCGGGACGAGCTTCGAGGATATCCCCGACGATTGGGTATGTCCTATCTGCGGAGTGGGAAAGGATATGTTCGAGCCGGAATAGGCAGGGCGGACACGGCAGAAAAATGTCACATCAGGTACAGAAGAGTCAGGGCTAACCCTATGACATCCTCGTCTTCGGGGCCGGGAGGCGTTTCTATCGTAAGCGCGGCGTCGGGGGTTTTAAGGGCGAGGGAAATTCCAAGGAACCGGTCTCGTTCGAGCAGAGCGGGGTAATCGCCAACGAAGAATGTTTTATAAGTCCTCCCGGCGCCAAGAGGGCCGTCGGCCGACTCGTATTCCGGCGCCGGGACATTCAGCATCGCGGGGCCCTTGCCTCCCATCAGAATGGCCTTGAGCGAAACGCCGTTCCCTGTCCTGTAATCCCTCTCCTGCCAGAAACCCTGACTGCCCGAAACGGCGTCGAACCGGACAATTTTGAGTTCGCCGCACGTCCAGCCGGCAGGGTTCCCAAGCACAGGTTCCGCGTAAAGGGCGCTTGGCGAAGCAAAGGCCGCAAGGATAGAAATTAAAATTATCACTCTGGTCAAGGCGTTTTTTTGGTATTCTGACATCCGAAACACTCCCTCGCACAATCTATGATAATGATGATAGTATCACAATGAGGTGCGGCGGGCGAGAGTGAGTACCGATCCCAAATCAAAGTACCGATTTGAATCAAGTGCCTAAACAGTGAAGCGTTAAAACTAATTAAGGAGAGAAGCCTGTGAGCAACGGAATTTTCTGCATAAAGGTATACGGCTGTCAGATGAACGCCTACGACGGTGACCGTCTGCGCTGCGCCATGACCGGTCTGGGCTGGACCGAGTCCTCTGACGCGCTCGATTCGGACGCTGTTATATTTGTTACGTGCAGCATCAGAGATAAGGCGGAGCAGAAGGTGATCAGCGAACTGGGCAGGTTCCGGCCTCTGTGGGAGAAAAATCGGAGGCCAAAGGTAGCCCTGATCGGGTGCATGGCTCAGCGGACCGGGGCGGAATTAGCGCGAAAATTTCCGTGGGTTCGCGTCGTCGCCGGGCCGCGTCATCTGGGGACTGTGCCGTCGCTGGTTGCCGAATCTATGAGTGGCGGCGTTTTTCTTCGCCTTGACAGCGATCAGGCGGAGAGAGAGGATTTGGAGTGTGTCCCGATGCCCAAAGACAATCCTCATAAGGCCTACATCACTATCGCTAACGGCTGCGACCAATTTTGCTCTTACTGCATAGTGCCGTATGTCCGAGGGCGTTTCGCGTCGAGATCGTCCAAGAGCGTGCTGGATGAGGCTAACCGCCTCGTAAATCGCGGCGTTCAGGAAATTACGCTGATCGGCCAGAACGTCAACTCTTACGGAAGGGACTTTGCCGGAGCGGACGAAAATTACCGCTTCGCGAACCTGCTTGGGGAGGTTTCAGCCATAAAGGGTCTGAAGCGGCTGCGCTTTACTACCTCGCACCCCGTCGATTTTTCAGACGACATCCTGGAAGTAATGAGTTCGCGCCCGAATATCTGCCCAGCGGTCAATCTGCCCGTTCAATCGGGCAGCGACAAGGTTCTGCGCGAGATGAACAGAAAATATACCAAGGCCGAATACATGGCCGCCGTCAAAAAAATACGCGCGGCTCTGCCTGAATCCAGTATCACGACCGACCTTATCGTGGGCTTCCCGGGGGAGAGCCCAGAGGAGTTCGAGGAGTCCGTATCGCTCATTGAGGAGACGCGTTTCGACCTCGTGCATACCGCCGCTTACTCGCCGCGCGAGGGGACGCCCGCCGCAAAGAGGGACGACCAGATACCGGGCGCGGAGCGCGCGGAAAGGCTTGCCGTGATAAACGAAATTCAGTCGCGGATTTCCTCCGAAATAAACAGGGAACTGCTTGGCCGCGTCATGGAAGTCATGTTCGACGAGGCCGCTCCCAAGGGGGAGGGACTATTGCAGGGGAGAACCGTCACGGATAAGGTTGTGCTGGTAAAAGCGCCGCGTGAGATGACAGGGCGTTTCCGCACCGTCAAAATAACCGGAACCGGTCCGTGGTGTCTGGACGGCGAACTGCTTTGATCGGCGCGGACCGCTTCCTGCCTGAACGAAAATATCTGCCGTTGATCTTGGCCGGCTCCGGCGCGATATGCCTTGTCCTGGCGCTGCTGCTGGTTATTTTGCTTCGAGGCCCGGCAAGTTCTCCAGGCGCGGATAACGGCGTTCCGGACGAATTTGTACGCGAAGGGGAATCTGATCATGAGCTTTACGGGGCGGACGGGACCGAATCGGCCTGGGTCGTCTACGTCACCGGTGAGGTAATGAGACCTGGCGTCTACGAGATACCGCAGGGCGGCAGGATAAACGACGCGGTCAGAATGGCCGGCGGCTTTACCGCGCTTGCCGACAGGGAGGCCGTGAACCTGGCTGAGGAGGCGGAGGACGGGATTCACATCCGGGTTCCCGAGAGGACCGTTGAAATTCTTTATCAAATAGAAGAAAACACGGGCCTGAAGGGTGAAGCGTTAAATGAAAGAAGGCCCGCCGGCGGAGAACTGGCTTCACGAGGACAGGGCGTGAATGACGCGAAGGAAGCAAAGGAAGCAAAGGAAGCAAAAAATTCGCGGCAAAACTCCTATGTGAGTCGTCCGTCGCTTGGCGGCGCGTCGGGCGTATCGGAAAAGATCAACATAAACGAAGCGACCGAAGATGAACTTCAGAGGTTGTCCGGTATCGGTCCCGTCCTCGCCGGCGCGATAGTGGCTTACAGGGAGACGAACGGGCCTTTCTCGGAGACGGAAGATCTGATAAAAGTGAAGGGCATCGGGCGAAAACGCTTTGAGTCGGTCAAAGATTTCGTCACCGTATCTCGGTAGAGCGGCGCACGAAAGCCCTCTGTCAAAAGCGCCGGCGTTCCCGCTGCTCGCGGGCTTGTCCATAAGCCTCATGTTGCTGGACGCGCGCTATCCCTTCTGGGCGGTTATCATAATATCCCTCTCAGCTCCGGCGGGATGGTGCCTTTTGGGTACATCGCGCCCAAACCGTTCTTCAGGGCCGGTAATCGCGGCTCTTCTCATCGTGGGGTCTTTAGGCGTGTTTTATATCGCGTCGGAGATGGAGTCCGCTCAAAAGCCTGAGTTCGCGGATATGCCGTCGATTTTGGCAGGGCCCGTCACTTCGCGCGGGACGGTGCTGATATCGAGAAAGCTGAATCATGGTGGCACGGTACTCGTCAGCACGCCCTTGGGGAAGTGCGTTCTGAAATTTTGGGGCGATCCCGGCATTTCATACCGATCAGAAAACAAAGGCCAGAAGGGTGAAGCGTTTAAACCCGCTGACGGGGGATTGCTATCAGCGGGCGATTACGTCGCCTTTTCAGGCTTCCCGGAACCACTCCAAAGGGCGAAGAAACCCGGCGGATTTGACGAGTTTCTTTATTGGAAGGCAAGGGGCGCTGGTTTTATCCTGTCGTCGGCGGAGGTTCAAAAAATCGGCGTCTCGATAGGTTTTGCCAGATGGCGTACGTTGATAGACGCGCGCGCGGCGGCAACTCTGCCTCCCCGGACGGCGGGTTACCTTTTGGCGGCGCTCACCGGTTCGCGCGACGAATCCTTGACCAGCCTCCACAGGTCCGTCGGAACGAGTCATCTGCTGGCGGTATCCGGCGCTCATGTGGGGATAGCCTTTGGAATTTTCTGGTTTTTCCTGCGCCGTTTCAGGCTCAGGCTTTTTCTGGTAAGCCCGTTTATATGGGCATACGTTTTCCTCTCCGGGGCCGCGCCAAGCGCGTTAAGGGCCGCTCTCATGATTCAGCTCGTCATTATGGGCCGCGTCGCCGGCCGCGCCGGGACCGGAAAAGCCTTCAACACGGTGAGCGCCGCGGGCGCCGTCATGCTGTTATGTAACCCGTGGCTTTTCTGGGACGTGGGGTGGCGGCTCTCCATGATCGCGGTTCTGACGCTTTCATCTCTTACGGCGCTCAAAATCAGTCCGGGCGGCGTGTTTTTCCTCGCCAGCCCGCTTGTCTGGCTCACGACGACGCTCCAGTCGTCGCTGGTTTTCGGCAGCTCGCCGGTCGTGGGCATCGCGGCAAATATCTTCGCCCTGCCCGCCTTTTCCGTTCTCTTTCCTCTCGCGTTCGTTTGCTCCATTCCGGCGCTGGCCGGGTTTCCGCTTGGAAGCGCCACCGCCGCTGTCCCGGAGTTCCTTTTCCTGAGGTGGGAACGCCTGTCGCAGAACCTTCTGGCACTATGTCCCTGGGAAATTTCTTTTACCGCGCCTCTCCTTTTCGCCGGAATGGCCGCCATGACATATCTTTGCGCCGCCGCTTCTGGTTTCGGCGCTTGGAGATCTTTTGCGGCCCCGGCGATTCTTTGCGCCGGGCTCTGTTTTCTGATACCATAAATTTTAAGAAAAGGCTGATTTATTATTAGAGGCCTGAAGGGTGAAGATTTAAGGAAACGCCGATTAATTTTTTAGGAGGATTTTACCTTGCTGCTCGTACTCGATATAGGAAATACAAACACGGTTGTCGGCCTCTTCGAAGCGGGCTCGCTCAAGGGGCATTGGAGGCTCTCGTCGATCGAAAGAACCAGCGACGAGACCGGGATAATGATTCGCGGCCTGATACGTCTCGCTGGCATGGACGCTTCGAGGATAGAGGGGGCGATACTGTCGAGTGTCGTGCCGCGGTTGGAGGAAGTCTGGCGCGACGCGGCGCGCTCTTATCTCGATGTCGATCCGATCGTGGTTTCGAGGGGGATCGACCTCGGGCTGGAGGTAAGGACAGATAACCCGGATGAGGTTGGAGCGGACAGGCTCGTGAATTCCGTCGCCGCGATGACGAAATATGGCAAGCCCGTCATTTCCGTGGATCTCGGGACGGCCATAACATTTGACGTAGTTTCCGCGGACGGGGCCTACATAGGCGGCGCGATCGCTCCCGGGCTGTCTGTCAGCATGGAGACGCTGTTCAGGCGCACGGCGAAGATGCCTCAGATAGCGCTTGCGGCGCCTGAGCGCTTTATCGGCAGCAACACGATGACCGCGACTCAGTCCGGGATAGTGAATGGCTACACGGGATTGGTGGACTTCATAAACGAGGGCATATTCAGCGAACTCGGCGCAAGGACGCCCGTCGTAGCTACGGGAGGGCACGCCGAGATACTGGCAAGCCGTTCGTCCACGATAACGCATATCGAGCCGTGGCTCACGCTCGACGGCCTTTTGATACTGTACGGGCGCTGTGTAAAGTGAGGGTGTCATAAGGATGCCCGAAAAATTTACCATTGGCGGCGTGACAGTGTCGTCGCCGGTGTGGCTCGCGCCTCTGGCCGGTGTGACGACGATGACGTTTCGCTCCTTCCACCGGGAGATGGGGGCCGGTCTTGTTCACACGGAAATGGTGAGCGCGATCGGCCTGTCATATATGAATGAAAAGACGCGCCGCCTGGTAGGCTGTGACACGGAACCCGGTCCTATAGCGCTGCAGCTCTTCGGGCCGGACGCGGACAGCGTCGGGCGCGGCGCGCATCTGGCACTTGACGCACGGCGATTTGACGCGCTCGAAGTCAATATGGCCTGCCCAATGCCGAAGGTGACAAAAAAAGGGTCGGGCGCAAGCCTCCTGAACCGCCCGGAAGAGGCGTGCCGCATCGTCGCCGCTTTGACCAAATTCGGACTCCCCGTATGGGCCAAGCTCCGAATATTTCCCCAGGACGGGAACGGAATCGGCGCGGAAAAGTTCGCGGAGGAGTTGTTTACCGCCGGCGCGGCGTTTTTGATGATACACGGCAGAACGCCGGCGCAGAGATACGAGGGTGCGGCCGACAAGGAGAGAGTAATCGCCATAGCGAAACAATTCCCCGGCCGGATAGCGGCAAGCGGCGACTACTACGCCCCGGCCGACGCGCTCCGTTATCTCGAAGGAGGAGCAGCCGCCGTCCTTGCCGCGCGCGGAGCGCTCCGCGACGCGTATCTGATACCGAAAACCCACGCCGCGCTTGGGCTGGACGTGCCGGACTGCCTGACGAACCCCACTGTGGCGGACAAAACAACCGCGCTCATCGAGCTGGGACGAAGTGGTCTAGCGAGAGAGGGAGAGCGATTCACTCTCGTACTCGTTAAGAGGATGCTTCCGGGCCTGTTCAAGGATTATTACGGCGCAGCGAACCTCAGAAAGGCCTGCGCCCTATGCCGTGATTGGGCAAGCCTGGAAAGGGTTCTGTCAGGCGTCGATTCCCTCTCGGACAACCGGTGACGACACGGAGCCGTGAGAGCGGGGGCGTTTTTCCGATACGGCCCGTAACGGGGCGCGTTATGATAAAATGTTCCAGTGTCTGTATTTTTTCGCATCGTCTGGAGGAATTGTTTTGAGCGAGGAGACTAATATTATAGGAAACGGTACTGGGCGGGCGGAAATGCCTGAGGAGGAGATATTCCGGCAGAGGAAGGACAAGCTCGACAGGCTTCGCCGCGAAGAGGGGTATGACCCGTTTGTGAACGATCACTGGGATTGTTCGCAGACCTTGAACGAAATCCGTGAGAAATACGAAGGCCTCGCTGTGGAGGAGTCGTCATCGGACCCGCTCAGCACGGCGGGGCGGGTAATAGCGATACGGCGGCATGGGAAGGCGGCGTTTTTGAACCTTGCCGACGAAAGCGGGGTAGTGCAGCTTTATTTTCAGGAGAACGAACTCGGCGGCGAGCGCTACGCTTTTTTCAAAAAATGGGTGGACACGGGCGATATTCTCGGCATAAAGGGCTGCGCTTTCAGAACGCAGCGAGGGGAACTCTCAGTCAAGGTATCGGAATTTGCCCTGCTCTCGAAGGCGCTCCGGCCCCTGCCGGAAAAGTGGCACGGGCTCAAGGACACCGAGGTGCGCTATCGCAGGAGGTACGTGGATCTGATCGCAAACCCCGACGTGCGGGAGGTCTTTCGCAAGAGAGCGCTCATCGTCAAGACGTTCAGGAAGGTCGTAGAGGATCACGGCACGATCGAGGTGACGACGCCCATCCTGTCCACTATCGCAGGGGGGGCGAACGCGCGCCCCTTTGTCACTCACCATAACACGCTCGACATAGATATGTACCTCCGCATCGCTACGGAGCTCCACCTGAAGCGCCTCATAGTCGGCATGTTCAGGCGCGTGTACGAGATCGGCCCCATTTTCCGCAACGAGGGGATGGACACGAGGCACAACCCGGAATTTACCACAATGGAACTATACTGGGCTTACGGCAGTTACCACGACATGATGGACATCACCGAAAAGATATTTGTGGCCTGCGCGGACGCGCTCGGCGGCAGGAAGATAACCTATCAGGGGAGGGAAATAGACTTGAATCCCCCGTTCCGCAGGGCGACGATGGCGGAGTTGGTTCGCGAAAAGACGGGGATCGACTTCATCGCCGTCACCGACGAAGAAGCGCGAAACTTCGCGCGAGAGCGCGGTGTGGACGCCGCGAACGGCGCCTCCAGATATGACATACTGCCGATGTTCTTCGAGCGATTTGTCGAGGAACAGTTGATACAGCCGACGTTCGTAATCGGACACCCGACCGTCGTTTCGCCGCTCGCGAAAAGGAATCGCGGGAACGCTGATATAACGGATCGTTTCGAACTCTTTATAAACGGTTGGGAGTTTGCCAACGCGTTCAGCGAGCTGAACGACCCGCTCGACCAGCGCGAACGCTTTTTGGACCAGGCAAGACGGAAGGACGCCGGCGACGAGGAGTCCCACCCGTTCGACGAGGATTTCGTGAACGCGCTCGAATACGGCATGCCTCCGACCGGCGGCCTGGGCGTAGGCATAGACCGCACTGTGATGCTGTTCACGGACTCCCGCAGCATTCGCGACGTCATCCTGTTCCCGACGATGAAGCCGCTGTAACGAGACCCGCGTGACGTGTTATAAGGATAAAACGATGGGAATCGACGAGGCGCGGAAAAGGGCTCTCGAACTGAAATCGCTCATCGCTAGGAACGATCGCCTGTACTATGTGCTGGACGCGCCTGAGATCGAAGATCACGCGTATGACGCCCTGCTGCGGGAACTTGCCTCTATAGAATCCGATTACCCGGAGCTCCTTTCGCCGGACTCCCCTAATATTAGGGTGCGCGGGGAACCTCGCGGCGAGTTCCGCAAGTTCACTCACGCGTCTCCGATGCAAAGCCTCGATAACGCCCTCGACTTGAGCGAACTGAGAGGCTTTTACGGGCGCGCGGCGAAATCCATTGGCAGGGATGACCTGGAATGGGTGTGTGAGCCGAAATTGGACGGTCTGGCCGTGTCGCTCGTTTATCGCGACGGGGTGCTGGAGACCGGCGCGACCAGGGGAGACGGGACGGTGGGGGAGGACATCACGCGGAACATCAGGACGATCCGCTCGCTCCCGCTCAAGTTGCTCGGCGAAGTGTCCGGCGTCGTCGAGGTGCGCGGGGAGGTCTGCATGTCGCGCGATGACTTCGCGGAGTTGAACAGATCCCGCGAGGAGTCCGAAGAACCCCTTTTCGCCAATCCCCGCAACGCGGCGGCGGGCAGTTTGAGACAGCTCGACCATCGCGTGACCGCGTCGAGAAAACTCTCTATCTTCCTGTATCAACTGATGGACGCCGCTAATTTTGGGGTGAGGACGCAGTGGGAAATGCTGTTGCGGCTCGAGGAGATGGGGTTGCCCGCGCAGAGGAGCAGACGATTTTGCGGTACGTTGGAGGAGGTCGAGGCGTACCTTGCCGAGTGGGACGAGGCGCGGCACGAGAATCCTATCAACACGGACGGCGTCGTGGTGAAACTCAACGACCTCTCGCTCAGAACGGAGCTGGGGAGTACGGCAAAGGCGCCGAGATGGGCGATCGCGTTTAAATACCCTCCGGAGGAGAAGCGGTCAAAGATATTGGATATCGCGGTCTCAGTCGGCAGAACGGGTACGCTCACCCCTACGGCGCTTTTGGAACCGGTACGGCTTTCCGGCACGACGGTGCAGAGAGCGAGCCTTCACAATCAGGACGAGATTGACAGGAAAGACGTTCGAATCGGAGACGCGGTATGGGTTCACAAGGCAGGGGAGATTATCCCGGAGGTGCTGCGGGTAGATTTGGAAGGGAGATCCGCGGAAAGCGTCCCGTATAAAATACCCGGAAACTGCCCGGTCTGCGGCGCGCCGGCGGTGAGACTTCCCGGAGAAGCGGCGGTCCGCTGTCCCAATAAGTCCTGTCCTGCTCAGCTCCAGGAGGGGATAGGGCATTTCGTCTCGCGTCAGTGCATGGATATAGACGGAATCGGGCCGAAGCTCATAGCGCAGCTCACGGAGCGCGGAATTGTGAAGTGCGCGGCCGATTTATACAGCCTCAGAGCGGAGGATCTCGCGGAGCTCGACAGGATGGCTGAAAAATCCTCAGAGAAACTTATCGGGGCGATAGAGGATTCAAAGATGCGTCCGCTCGGCGCTGTGATAAACGGCCTGGGCATCCGTAACGTCGGCAGGAAGACCGCCCTTGACCTCGCCTCCAGGTTCCGCGGCATGGATAAACTCATCGCGGCAAACGAGGACGAACTGTCTGTGATCGAGGGCGTTGGGCCGGTGGTAGCGGCATCCATCGCCGCCTTTATGGGCGAAGAGCATAACAGGATGACCATAGAGCGTCTGCGGGAGGCCGGGGTGAACATGGAGGAGGCTGGCGGAGCGGAAGATCCGTCTAAGCGTTCCGAATTTTTCTCCGGCAAAAAATTCGTCTTCACCGGAGAACTCTCCATGATGACGAGGGCGGAGGCGGAAAAGCTCGCTGAGTCGCTCGGGGCAAAGACATCAGGCAGCGTTAGCAAGAAGACGGACGTAGTCGTCGCGGGTCTGAACGCCGGCGGCAAGTACGACAGGGCAGTCGCGCTGGGCATAGATGTTTGGGACGAGGAGACATTCCTAAAAAGAGTAAAGGAATAGGACTGGGGTATTATTATATGTATAATAATGAATATTCTGCGCAAGCCGGGAGGTATTGATGTTTTGAAGATGACTGTGGATCACGATATAACGCTTAAAATGGCTAAAGCGGCGCAGCTCCGCGTCGAACCGGAGAATGTCGGGCAGATGATGAACTCTATCAACGACATACTGGATTTTTGCGCGCTGGTCGGAGACCTTGACTGTGAGGGCGTGCCGGATTTCACGTGGAGAATGAAAAAACGTCCGTCCCGCAGGCCGGACGTGCCGGAGAATTGGCCGGACAGAGAGCTCTTCGAGTCGAAGGCGCCCACGTTCGAAGGGGAATTTTTCAAGACGCCCCGAATAATCGCGGAGGGCTGACGCTATGGAACTTTATGAACTTAGCGCGAAAGAAGCGGCTCTGGGCGTCCGCACGAAAAAATTCAGCGCCGTAGAGGTGACCGAGGCTTGTCTGGGACGCGCGGATAAATTCGAGGGAAGCGTAAACGCGGTTATAACCATGACGCGCGAGGCGGCTCTCGAACGAGCGCGCGAGATCGACCGAAAGATCGCAAGAGGGGAGGACGCGGGCCTCCTGGCGGGCGTGCCGTACTTCGCGAAGGACAACTTCTGCACGAGGGGAACGAGGACGACTTGCAGCAGCAAGATACTCGAGAATTGGTCGCCGACCTACAACGCGTCGGCCATAAATTATATGAACAACGCCGGCGCGGTGATGATGGGCAAGACGAATCTCGACGAGTTCGCAATGGGCAGTTCCACAGAGAACTCGATAATCGGCCCCACGAAAAACCCGAGGGACTTGAGCCGGGTTCCCGGCGGCAGCAGCGGAGGAAGCGCGGCCGCGGTCGCGGCAGGCTACTCGCCGCTCGCGCTGGGCACCGACACGGGCGGTTCCGTCAGACAGCCGGCCTGTTTCTGCGGCGTACAGGGTATGAAGCCCTCTTACGGACAGGTCAGCAGGTATGGAATACTGGCTTACGCCTCATCGCTCGACCAGGTCAGTCCGCTTGCCAGAACCGTAGAGGATCTCGCTATATCGCTGGAAGTGCTGGCACGGCCTGATCCGCACGATACCACATGCGACGCGTACGACAGGCCCAGCTTCACGGCGGCCCTCTCGCTGGAGGATCTCAAGGGCAAGAGGATAGGCGTATTCGAGGGTTTCGAGTCCAGCCAGATGGACGCGGACCTTTACGGGGCGCTGCAGACAGCCGCCGGATACTGCCGCGACGCGGGAGCCTCTGTCGAGCCGATGGATCTCCCCATAGCCGTCAAATACGGCGTCGCGACCTATTATGTGACCGCGCTTGCGGACGCCAGCTCGAAACTTGCCTGTTACGACGGCATAAGATACGGTTCTCACCTGGACGGCCCGACGCTCAACGAGATGTACGTCAACACCCGGACCGCGTGTTTCGGGGAAGAGGTGCGGCGCAGGATCATCCTTGGAACCTGCCTTTTGACAGAGGGGTTCTATCAGAACTATTACGGCCCGGCATTAAAGGTGAGGCAGAGGATGGTCGACGAGTTCGACGAACTATTCGAACGGTTTGACGCGTACATTCTCCCGACATCTCCATCCCTTCCATACCTCATCGGGATGAAGGAGACGGATCCGAACAGGCTCTACCTCGGCGATATCTTTACCGTTCCGATAAGTCTCGGGGGATTGCCGGGGATAAATCTGAGCATGGGCTTCAACGCGGACGGCCTGCCCCTCTCCGTCCAGCTCGTCGGGCAGCGGTATTTCGACGCGGAGCTGCTGGGCATCGCGTCCGTACTCGAGCGTGTCATGGGGAAGCCTGGCGTGGCTGAGCCCGGCGTAAAAAAAAGCACAAACACGCACAAAGACGAGGGGGCGAAGTAGGATGACCCGTCAGATAGTAATAGGACTCGAGGTACACCTGCAGCTCCTCACGAAGACGAAGCTGTTCTGCTCTTGTTCCACGGACTATATCGGACATACGCCCAATACGAACGTCTGCCCGGTCTGCCTCGCGGTTCCGGGCACGCTGCCGCTTTTAAACGACGGCGCGGTCGCCCTGGCGTCCCGCATGGGCCTCGGGCTGCGCTGCACGATACAGAATTACTCCACGTTCGGTCGGAAAAACTATTTTTACGCCGATCTCGCGAAGGCGTATCAGATAACGCAGTACGAGCTTCCAGTCGCTACGAAAGGCTATCTCGACATCGAGTGCGACGAGAGGACGAAGCGCGTCAGGATACACCACCTGCACCTGGAAGAGGACGCGGGAAAGCTCGTACACCCAACCGCCGACGGGCGGCTCACGGGCGCCGCGTACTCCCTCGTCGACTACAACAGGGGAGGCGTACCGCTGACCGAGGTCGTCTCGGAACCGGACATCTCGACGCCCGAGGAGGCGAAGGAGTACGTCGTGAGGCTCAGACAGCTCGCGAGATATCTCGACGTTTCGGACGGCGAGATGGAGTCCGGTTCTCTCCGCGTGGACGCGAACATATCGCTCTCGAACGCGGACGGAAGCCTGGGCACAAGGGTCGAGATAAAGAACATGAATTCGCTCAAGGCGCTCGAACGCGCCCTCGAGTACGAGATATCGCGGCAAAATAAAGTTCTCGACTCGGGCGGCAGGATCGTACAGGAGACGAGGCTCTGGGACGACGCGGAGGGCGTGACGCGCTCGATGAGAAACAAGGAGACCGCGTCTGACTACAGGTATTACCCTGAGATGGACTTGGCGCCGATCGTAATCGGTGACGAGGAAATCGAGGGGTATAAGGCGGGGATGCCGGAGCTTCCGTGGGAGAAGCGCGAGCGCTTCGCTAAATCCTTTGGCCTGTCGGGTGAGGAGGTCTCCATACTGACGGAGCAAAAGGAGCTTGCGGCTTATTATGAAGCCGTGGCCGCGGCCGGGGCGCCTACGGCGAGGGCGGCGAACTGGGTGCGCATGGAGGTGCTGCGTGTCCTGAACGAGCTGGGGCAGGATATATCGGATTTTCTGGTAAAACCGGAGGCGCTTGCCGAACTCGTGACGAAGATAGAGAACAGGGAGCTTTCCAGCACCATCGGGAAGGAGATACTCGACCTGCTGGCACGGGAGGAGATGACGCTCGACCAGGCGCTCGAACGCACAGGAGCACGGGCGGGGCGCATGTCAGGCGACGCTTTAGGCGAGCTGATCCGCAGGATAATGTCCGAACAGCCGGATGTGGTCGAAACGATCAAAAGCGGCCAGGACAAAAAGGGCGCAAAGCTTAAATTCCTTCAGGGCCTCGTTATGAAGGAGGCCAGAGGACAGGCGGATCCTAAGGAAACAGCCGGTCTCCTGTCAAAATTTTTTGCAGAATCCACCAAATAGCGCCGATCGAGACACGGCGCGAGTATGATGGCGGCAGCGGAAATCAGGGACAAGGGGAGAATTATTGCCCTCGACGTCGGCAGCGTCAGAATAGGCGTCGCGGTAAGCGATCCGTCGGGATCGTTCGCGCAGGGCCTGACTGTCCTCCAGGCGGCCTCGGACTGGATGGAGGAGCTTGCCTCGATAATCTCCGAGTACGGCGCGCGTACCCTGCTGGTGGGAATGCCGGTTCGCACGAACGGCGCGGAGGGGGAGGAGGCGGCCCGTATGAGAAATGTCATCTCTGATCTGTCCGCCCGCTTCCCGGACTGCCGGGCGATTCACTGGGATGAGAGGTTCACGACGACGATCGCGAATCAAACGCTCATTCATGCCGACGTCTCCAGAAAGGACAGAAAGAGCCGCGTGGACAAGGTCGCGGCGACCCTGCTCCTGCAGAGTTATTTGGATTCCCTCTCATCAGGTGCGGGCGCGGAAAAAAATATCGTGGCGGCTGACTGGGTTTTGCCGGACAGCAGGCGGAAGGGCGGCAAGAGAAAAAGCGCCTATGATTGAGGTTGATTTTTTGACATACAGGGCGATAAGTTTGATTTTTTTTAAAGGTCTTTTCGATGCGGCTGCCTGATGGGGTAAAAATGACCCCGATGCTGAAGCAGTACTCGGAGTGGAAGGACACGTACCCTGACTGCCTTCTGCTATTCCGCATGGGGGATTTTTTCGAGCTATTCTTCGACGACGCGGTGACGGCATCGGAAGTTCTCGACATAACGCTCACAGCGCGCGACAGGGAAAAGGCCATTCCGATGGCGGGCGTCCCTCACCACGCTCTCGATCTTTACATGGGAAAGCTCATCGCGGCGGGTTATAAGGTCGCGATTTGCGACCAGACGACGGCGCCGGACGGCAAAACGCTCGTAGAGCGGAGCGTCGTCCGGCTCGTCACGCCCGGGACATACGTGCCGCAGGATTCCGACGGCGACGGCAAGCTCGCGTCTATATTTTTGGACGGGGACTCGGCGTCGATAGCGCTTCTCACAACCGGAACCGGGCTTCTCGAAGCGGGCGCTTTCCCGCGCGGCGAGGCGCTGTCGCTTCTTTTCTCATTCGCGCCCGGTGAGGTCCTTCTGGCAAAAGGCCAGGAGGGGGAGTTCGAGCGGAGCGCTTCAGAGGCGATGGCGTGCGCCGGAGTACGCCCGATGATCGTCACCCGCGAACGGGGCGAGTTTGCCGAACCATTCGCGTCAGACTGGCTGTGCAAGCGGTGGGGGATAGCGAGCCTGAGGGCGATGGGACTGGAGGACGGCAGTCACGCGGCCGGGGCCGCGGCGGCTGTACTTCGATATCTGGAGGAGACGCAATTCGGCGGCGCGGGACACGTCCACTGCATTAAGCCGCTTCTTCCTGGCGGAATGCTCATTCTCGACAACACCACTCAACTGAACCTCGAACTTCTGGAGGGAGACGGCGCTTCTCTTTTCTCCGTTCTGGACAGAAACAGAACGGCGATGGGGCGCAGGCTGATGCGGGACTGGATAATTCACCCGCTCTTAAATCTCGAAGAGATAGCCTTCCGCCATGATTGCGTCGAATTTTTGGCGGGGAATCGTAAACTCTTGAAAAAGCTTTCGGAAACCCTTTCGAGGTGCAGGGATATGGAGCGTTCACTGGGACGGCTCTGCATGAAAGTCGGCAATCCGAGAGATCTCGGCGCGGTACGGGACACGCTGTCGGCCATACCGGAGCTTCGCCTGTCGCTCGATGAATCGGGCGAAGGCCCCTTTCTTCAGATGGCAAACAGCCTTCCTGACCTGTCGGACATAGAACAGCTCCTCGGAGGTGCCCTTGCGGACGAACTTCCGAGAGTCCTCTCCGCCGGAGGGGTGATTCGCGCCGGCTTTGACCGTGAGCTTGACGACGCGCGCGACGCTATCGCCCACGCGGAGGAGAACCTCAGCGCCTTCGAGAAGAGAGAGCGCGAGAGGACGGGATTGAAGGTACGGGTCGGAATAAATAAGGTGTTCGGCTATTATATCGAAGTGAGCAGGAGTTACGCCGACAAGGTTCCGGACGACTACATAAGAAGACAGACCGTTTCAAACGGCGAGCGGTTCGTGAACGAGGAGCTCAAAGAAATAGAGCGGAGGGTCTTTCGCGCTGAAAGCGAGATAGGGGAGCGCGAGGAGGCGCTTTACGCGGAGGTGCTTTCGCGTACCTTGGAGCGCAGCCGCGACTGCCAGAGGACGTCGCGATTCATCGCCGAGCTCGACGTCCTGCGCTCCTTAGCCGAGGTCTCGCGCGACAACGCCTATGTCCGTCCCGTCGTGGACCGTGGCAGGGTATTTGACGTGAAGGGCGCTCGTCACCCCGTAATTGAAAAATCCATCGGAAATCTTCCGTTTACCCCAAACGACATTGCGCTCGATCCGGACGCGCCGATCGTGTCTGGCGAAACGCATGGGCAAGACGCGCCGGGGTGCATAGCGATAATCACGGGGCCCAATATGGCGGGAAAGTCAACATATCTGCGAACCGCCGCATTGATCGCGCTCATGTCGCAGATGGGCTCTTTCGTCCCGGCTCAGAGCGCGCGCATAGGCCTCATCGACCGGATATTTACGAGAATCGGGGCGCGCGACGAACTGTCGAGGGGCCGCAGCACGTTTATGGTCGAGATGGTGGAGACGGCCAGCATATTGAGGCACGTGACGGACCGCAGCCTGGTCGTACTCGACGAGATAGGGCGCGGGACATCGACATTTGACGGTATGAGCATAGCGTGGGCGGTGGTGGAGTTCTTGGCGCGAAACGTCCAGGGCGGCACGAAGGCGCTCTTTGCCACGCACTATCACGAACTCACGAACCTCGATCTGCCCCGCCTCGTGAACCTGAGCATGGCGGTCGAGGAGTCCTCCGGAAGCGTCAGGTTCCTGCACAAGGTCGTCGCCGGCCCGGCGGACAGGTCTTACGGGATAGAGGTCGCGCGTCTCGCGGGGGTGCCCAATATCGTGATAGACAGGTCGCGGGAGCTTTTGGCCGAGTTTGAGAACGATTCATCGAAGTCAAGGGACGACCTTCGCAAAATTTCCAGAAAAAATATTCAGAAGGAGATCTTTTTCGACTCAGAGCGCGAGGGCGTAATAGAGCAGCTGGCTTCGACGGAGCCGAACAGCATGACCCCTATGGAGGCGCTCGATCTGATATTCCGGCTCAGGAAGAAGAGCAGGAAGATATTGGGGCTGAAATAATATGGGGAATTCGATTTTAAGGCTGGAAGAGAGCGTGGCGAGCAGGATTGCGGCGGGCGAGGTTATTGAGCGCCCTGTTTCCGCGGCGAAGGAGCTGATCGAGAACTCCATTGACTCCGGCGCTAGGGATATACGCGTCACGCTCGAGCAGGGAGGCAAGATCTCTCTCGTCATCGAGGACGACGGCTGCGGCATACCCTACGATCAACTGCCGCTTGCCCTCGAACGTTACGCGACAAGCAAGATAAGGACGTTAGACGACCTTGAACGCGTGAGTACGCTGGGTTACCGTGGAGAGGCCCTCTCCAGCATAGCGGCGGTCAGCAGACTGGAACTGCGCAGTATGGCGGAGGGCGCTAAGACCGGCGGCCTGATCCGATGCGAAGGCGGACAAATCCTGACGCGCGCACAGACGCCAGCCGCTCCGGGCACGAGGGTTCAGGTCGATGATCTCTTCTACAATCTCCCCGCCAGAAGAAAATTTATGAAGAGCGCCACAACTGAGTTGAAGCGCGTCATTCAGGTCGTTCAGGATTACGCCCTCGTTCATCCGAACGTCCGTTTCAGGCTCTCTAACGACGGAAAAAAACTTCTGGACATAGGCGACGCGGCGTCGACGGACGAAGTCCTGTCTGCACTTTGGGGCCAAGACAGCAGGACGGCTAAGACTTTTCTCTCGCGTGAGGCGGCGTCGGTTTCGCTCTGGTGGAACAACCTCCCCGGATCGCGCCGCGTGGGCGTCACGTCGTTCGTTAACGGCAGACGGGTTCAGGACGCCACTATCAGGTCCGCGCTCAACTCGACAGGGGGATCGATCTACGGCGAGTGGATTGTGATGGTTTCCATACCGCCCGAGGAGGTCGACGTGAATATTCACCCAGCGAAGGCGGAGGTTCGCTTCAGGAAGTCCGGCGCGATATTCGAGCTGGTGCGGAAGGCCGCCTCGGAGCTGCTTCTGTCCGGAGGGGGCTTTTCCAAAAGCCCTGAAGGTGCGGAAAATCTCGCCGGTATCCCGCTTGACCCCTGGGAGAATTACGTTCCCCCCCTCGAACCGATGCGAAAAAAGGAGCGGATTGGGGCAAGCGAACCCGATATACCTGCAAAAAAACCGAGCGGACAAAACGAGCCTGACCGCGGCTTGCTGTTCGCCGAGGACAGGCTATCTGGCGCCCCATCGAGGAAGTACCTGGGGCAGGCGCAGGGCGGATATCTGATATTCGACGACCCCAGGGGACTGTGTCTCGTGGACGCGCACGCCGCGCACGAGCGTATTCTTTACGAGGAGATAGAGGACTCATACAGTGACAGGAACGTGCCGAGACAGCGGCTCATCCTGGAGCAGGAAGCGCCGTCGGCTATAGTTGCCGGAATTGAGCTTCACAGGGAAGAATTGCTGGCGATGGGTTTTTCGTTCAGCCTTCCGGGAGACGAGGGCTATGATTCGGATACGGTCGTGATGACCGCACTTCCGGCGATTCGCGGACTCGGCAGATTATCGCCGGTGGAGATGCTTCGATCCGCGCTGCGGGGTATAGAGGAGGAGGACGACCCGTCGAAACGCGATCGTGAGGTATGGTGGAGGTGGGCCAGGATGGCTTGCAGGGACGCCATAAAACTCGGAGCGATATTGGGGCGCGAGGAGGCGGAGAGCCTCTTTGAACGGCTCGAACGCTGCCGTTCCCCCTACAGTTGTCCGCACGGGCGTCCGACGACGATATTCCTTGCCGGTGAAAAACTCAGGAGCTGGTTTGATAGATGACGGCCGGCGATAAGAGGGGCGAACGGCGGATTATCTACGCGATAGTTGGCCCAACGGCGTCCGGCAAGACAAACGCCGGTTTCGAGCTGGCGCGCCGCGTCGGCGCCGAGATTATATCGGTCGATTCGAGGCAGGTCTACCGGTATCTCGACGTGGGCACGGACAAGATATCGGCGGCTGACAGGAGAATTGTCCCGCATCACCTGATTGACGTGGCGGATCCGGACGAAATATTTTCCGCGGCCGACTTCCTGGAGCGGGCGAGTAACGCTATTTCGCGCATATCGTCGCGCGGGAGGATTCCACTCTTGGTAGGGGGCACACCGCTCTATTACCGCGCCCTCGAGGGAAATCTCCTCTCAGAATCGCTCCCGAAGGACGAAACTGTCAGGAAAAAGCTCGAACTGGAAGCGTCGGCGGCGGGAACGTCCGCCCTGCACGGGCGTCTCTTAAATGTCGATCCCCAAAGCGCCGCCCGTATTCATCCGAACGACCGGGTGAGGCTCGTGCGGGCGCTTGAACTCTATGAGCTGACCGGACGTCCCGCCCCGGAACTCTACGCTGAAAAGCGCAAGATGGGCGCTTCGGTCGAGCTGTTTTATTTTGGCATGAGTATGCCGAGGCCCCTGTTATACGAAAAGATAGAGCGCAGGGTAAACCAGCAGTTTCGCTCCGGCTACGTCGAGGAGGTCGAGTGGCTGTTGGGGCTCGGTTACTCGCGCGCCTTGCCAGCCCTTCAAGGCTTCGGTTACAGGGAGATAGCGGACTATCTCGATGGGAAAATCACATTCGAAGAGGCCATACAGGGCGATATCAGGTCGACAAAGGCGTTTTCACGGCGTCAGGACACATGGTTTAAACACTTTTCTCCGATTTTGTGGTATGATATATTTAAGTGTACTATTGAAAAAGTAGTAGGCGATATGGAAGAGGTCATTTTGGGCGGAAATTTTTTAAAGAGAGTGGGGACGAACGCGTGAACCTTGTAGTAGCCAGCCCCACCGGATTGTGTTTCGGCGTCAGAAGGGCGATAGAGCGTCTCGAACTCGCGCTCGCGGAATACGGAACTGTCCACTCGCTTGGCAGCCCGATGCACAACCCTCAGGAGGTTGCCCGCCTTGATGGCTTGGGGCTCGAGGTTATTGAAAGGGCTTCCGATATGCCGGAAGGGGAGGTCTCTTTCGTCAGGGCTCACGGCATAGCCAGATCGGAATACGAGGAGCTCGAAAGGCGCTCGCGCCTGGTGATCGACGGCACATGCCCGCACGTGAGCGTGGCGCAGTCGCGGGCGGAGTCGCTCTCCAAAGAGGGTTACAGCGTTGTGATCGTCGGCGACTCCAATCACCCGGAGGTTCGCGGAATTCTCGGATACATAGATGGGCAGTCGCGCGTGATACCAAGCGAAGCTGAGATAGATGGAAAAATAAGGTATGGAAGGCTCGGTATTTTAAGCCAAACTACGCAAAGAGAATCGTCGTTTGCCTCTGTCGTTTCAAAGTTAGTACTTAATGCCGGAGAGATTAAGGTATATAATACCATCTGCGGTGCTACCATTGAAAGGCAGAAATCTATCCGGCGCCTTGCGGAACAGGTTGGCGGGATCATCGTAATAGGGGGCAGAAACAGCGCGAACACGCGAAAATTAGTCGAGATCGCCGAATCGCTTGGCGTTTCTACCATGTGGATAGAGCATTCGGGCGAACTGGACCGGGGGTGGTTGGAGGGAAAGCGATCGATAGGAGTGGCCGCGGGAGGAAGCACGCCCGACTGGCTAATAAAAGATTTAAAGTGCAAATTACAGACGCTGTAGGTCCGAGGAGGCTGTTACTAGATGGTTGATGAAATCCGAAATGAAGAATTTTCAACGCAGGACACGAACGAAGAGACGATGGAAAGCATGATGGAACAGATGGGCGGTTTTGAGGATATCCATCGCAATAAGGTGGTCGAGGGCGTTGTCGTGGATGCCCGAGACGATGGTTGGCTTGTGGACGTGGGTTATAAATGTGAAGGGTTCCTCCCGCAGAAGGAGTGGACACATCGCGTCTTGGTGGAGTCCGTCAAAGTGCCGGCTGTGGGGGATAAAGTCCGCGTGCAGGTGACCAATATCAGCCAGGGTGAAGAGGCCCAGCTGACGCTAAGCCGCTGGCGTTGTGAATTCGACGAAAGATGGAATCGGCTCGAAGAGGAACTCGAAAAGAGCGAGATCGTCGAGGTGAGAGGTCTCAGGAAGGTCAAGGGCGGACTTATAGTCGACTGTTTCGGTATAGAGGGCTTCATACCTATCTCACACCTCGCGGAAGAGGGCAGGGGAGTCAATCCCGGACGCTTGGTCGATCAGACGTTCATGGTGAAGGTCATCGAGCGGGATCGCCGCAAACGCCGTTTCGTTCTGTCCCGCCGCTCTATCCTGGAGGAGGAGCTGGGCGCGGAGCGTGAGAAGTTTTATGAAACAGTGCACGAGGGCGACGTAGTCGAGGGAGAGGTAAGCAGCATTACCAGCTTCGGCGTATTCGTGAACCTCGGCGTCATAGAGGGTCTGGTACACGTGACGGAGCTCTCCTGGCAGCGCAACGCGAAGGCCAAGGAGATACTCTCGAAGGGCGACAAGGTACAGGTCAAGGTGATTGGCATCGACAGGGAGAAAAACAGGATATCGCTGTCGATCCGCCAGAATCTCCCTGATCCGTGGGAATCGGTTGCTGACCGTTGGCCGAAGGACACCGAGACAGAGGGGCCTGTCACCAACATGACGGACTTCGGCGCGTTCGTCGAAATCGAGCCGGGGGTCGAGGGGTTGATCCACATAGGCGACCTGAGCTGGAGTCGTATAAAACATCCCAAAGAGGTCTTGAAACGCGGGCAGAGGGTCAAGGTAGTCATTCTGGACGTCGATACGGAGCGCAAACGCATCAGCCTGGGATACAAGCAGCTGAACGACCCATGGCAGGATATAGCGGAGCGCTTCACGAAGGACAGTGACGTGAACGTGAAGGTGATCCGCCTCGCGGACTTCGGCGCGTTCGTCGAACTAGAGTCCGGCGTGGAAGGCTTGATCCATATCTCCCAGCTGAGCAGACAGCGCGTTGAAAAGCCCGGCGACGTTCTGCGCGTAGGGCAGGAAGTTCCGGCTCGCATCCTGGAGGTGGACGCGAACGCGCGCAGGATACGGCTTAGTTTGAAGGCCCTTCAGCCCGATGAGGAGAGGCGTCCGCGCGACGACGGCGGACAGCCCTCCGAGCGTAAGCCAAGGCACGAAAACGGCGACCGCAGAAGGGATCAGAACCGTTCCGCGCAGGTCCCGACCGAAGAGATGTCTGTCACGCTGGGCGACTTCCTCAAATCGCGCAATGAAGAGGCTGATAATTCGGGCGAGTGATTTTAAGAAAACGATATATGACTATCCAATTGTCTCATAATGATGAACCCGAGATGACGGACCGGCGACTCACTCCGCGAATCGGATCGCTCATACACCTCTGTCCTGAGCTGATTCGCTC
>JAISYM010000046.1 GCA_031269875.1 Synergistaceae bacterium | reverse complement strand
CATCGTACCTATGTGAGGAAAAATCATTTGAAAATCAGCGCCAAACAAAGCATGATAAAAGCCGTACTTAATGAAGAGTATTTCCTGGCATTAATCGGAAATTTATGAAACGGCCCTGCGTCCTTGGTTTGATTCGAATACAAACGGCTGAGGTGATGATAGAATACACAAGCGGCCGTTTTAAAAACAAAACACGACCGCCGCAAAGTTCTGAGTCAAATCGGTTGGGAGAGAATTTTGATGGCGCAAAAAAACGGTAATGGCGATTCCACCCGCGAGCGGCTGATAAAGGCCGGGATCAGTTTATTTTCCAAGTACGGCTATGACGCGACTTCAACCAGGATGATATCGAAAGAAGCGGGAGTCAGCCTTTCCGCCATATCATTCCACTTCGACGGCAAGGACAGCCTTTTTTCCGCCTGCCTGGAACTGATAGCCGAAAAAATTTCCGAGCTTTACGAGAAGACCGCCGAAAAAACGGATCGTTTGCTGGAAAAGAGCGTCATCACAAAACAAGAGGCGTATGAATGTCTCATGGAGGTGATAGGAACCCAGATATCGGTCGCGTTCGGTCACAGGTATCGCAGTTCCTTCATGCTGACGTACTGGGAGCAGATCAACTCCTCGCTGAAACATCACCCAATAAGCGAAGCCATTTTCAAAAAAATCGAAAAATGCATGGCCATGCTCATAACCTCCACAACGGACATCCCTTACGAAAGAGCGATCATCGCGAGCCGCTTCATCAACGGCAGCATAATTTCTTTTGGAGAGCACTCGCTTCTCGTTTATTACGCGATTGGGGACGAGGACAGCCAGAAGGAAAAGCTCCAATTGGTCAGCGACGAAATTTTGCACTACTGCGACGTCCTGATCCGAGAACTGCTGCATCTGCCAAGGGACGTTGACAAACCGCTCGACAGACAGTAACCTACTGTAGTACGGTCGTCCGACACAAAATCAATCTCTAAATGGGGTGAAAACATGGCGGTTCCGGATCTCAGCTACTGTTTTGGGTGCGGGAAAGACAATCCGAAGGGATTATATCTGGTGAACAGGTATGAGGGCGATAGATCTGTAATGGAGCTTACGGTGGAAAAGGAACAGTGCGGATTCCCCGGGATATTGCACGGCGGGATAATATTTACCATGCTTGACGAGGTTATGCACTACGCCATTTTCAAGCACAACCTCGAGACGGTCACGATATCGGTACAGATAGACTTTCTGAGCCCGGGATGGGTTGGAAGACGCCTCGCCGCGGAAGGATGGGTCGAAAATATCGAAGGAAAGTACGTCAGCGCCGCTTCAGAGGTGAAAGATTTAAGTAACGGGAAGATCCTCGCCAGAGCATCCGGAAAATTCAAGATAGTCGAACTGGAAAAGTTTCACAGCTGAAAAAATTTAATATGACTATCCAATTGTCTCATGTGGTCATAGAAGATGACGGACCGACGAACGAACGCAGCGAAGTGGCGCCCGACATGGATGTCGGGCGAGCGAATCAGCTCAGGACAGAGGTGTATGAGCGGTCCAATTCGCGGAGTGAGTCGCCGGCCCATCATCTCGGGTTCATCATTACGGGACAATTGGATAGTCATAAAATTTAAAAGACAGGGGGTTTTACTGATGATAACGGTTAATGACGATCCCTTCGCATGGAAAGAGGACATGACCGTACAGGACGTCGTGGACTTGCTGGAAGAGAAATTTTTCAGCTCGATGGTTACGGTGTGGGTCAACGGCGACCCGATCTCAAGGCACAGAAATTATTTAACCTTTCCCGTTCAGGACGGAAGCGTGATTGAGATTATTTCAATGATCTCAGGAGGATAAGGAACGTCCGGTTTATCGTCAGAGGCCTGAAGGGTGAAGATTTAAACCCTTGCGGCGTCAGCTCTTTCAAACGGCAAAATGTCATTCAGGCGCATCGATCAGCGCTTTCATAACTCAAGTTGTCATTATGCGGCAAACACCATAAATGAAATTAAGTTGCATTTAAATTTAGCAAGAAAAAAATTATCACGAATCCTATTGACAAACATTCCCTAAAATTATAAAATCCGATCATTCTAGAACGAACGTCCGACCTACATATCGAGCGATCGCGTTGCGGTTTATTTTTACGTGAAGAAAGCGACGCTTTACGTGTCACGTGCAAATGTTTTGCGCGCAAAATCCACGAGGAGGAGGAGGGCTATGCTGCTATGATCAAGAAAGATTGCATCGTTTTATCAATCAATGGCAGAAAATTTAAATTTTCAGTAGGAACTGGATTTGGCGACGTTTCGCCATCCGAGACGCTTACCCATACACTGCGGCGGCGCTTGGGCTACACAGGATCGAAAGAGTCCTGCGACGCCGGGGCGTGCGGCTGCTGTGCCGTAATCGCGGACGGAGAGGCAATCGCCTCATGTATGGCGCTCACGGTAGAAATGGACGGAAAGAGCATCACGACCATCGAGGGATTGGAGGATCCGATTGAGGGGCTCGATCCGATTCAGCAGGCGTTCATCGACGAATACTCCTTCCAGTGCGGATACTGCACGCCGGGAATCATAATGGTCGCGAAGGCTCTGTTTATGTCAAACCCTCACCCCACCGCCAACGAGATATCGGAGGCGCTATCTGGAAATTATTGCAGGTGCATCAGTCAGTACACCGTGCTGCGGGCCTTGAACAAGCTCGCCGGGAACGAGAACGCCGAGCTTGCGACGTTCACCAGGGCCTCCGATGAGGTCGAGGATCCGATCCCCGTCCGTCAGGAGCTGTATTTAAGCCCGTACGCGAACGGCCACGTCTGCGCGCACTCGCTTGATTGAGGGGAGGGAACGCCTCGATGAAATACCGCGACATAAGGCAGCCTAATTATCGGCACGTCGGCAACTACACTCCCCGCAAGGAAGCTAAGGAGATAGTGACGGGGAAAGCGCTATTCCTGGACGATTTCTCGCTTCCCCAAATGCTTTACGGCAAAATTAAGCGCAGCCCGTACCCCCACGCTAAAATCACAAGTATCGACACGGACAAGGCGCTGAAACTGGAGGGCGTTCGCGCCGTCATCACACACAAGAATATGCCGCAGGCGTGGGGGTTGGGCTTGCCCGTACACCGCCTGCTGATGGAGGCAAAGGTCTACCACGTCGGAGACGTTGTCGCGCTGATAGCGGCCGACACCCTTGAAATAGCCACGGAAGCGGTCAGTCTGATCGAGGTCGAATACGAGGAACTCGAACCCGTTTTCTCCGCGGAAGAGGCGTTCATGGAGGGCGCTCCGCAACTTTACGACCGTTTCCCGGGAAACCACGTGGACAACGGCATCAAGTACTTTCAACCGGACGGCCCCTGGTGGCAGATAATAAAGGGGGACGTCGAAAAGGGGTTCAGTGAGGCGGATTTCATCGCGTCCGACAAGATAAAATTCGACAAGATGCCGGCGCCGCTCGCCCCGGAGACGCCATGCTGCATCTCTAGGCATGACGGAGGCGACGAATACACCGTCTGGGCTTCGTCGCAGAGCGCACATATCATGAAGCTGATGGCCGAGGGAAGGATTCCAAACTCGAACGTGAGCGTAAAGACGTTCAACGTGGGCGGCAGTTACGGGAACAAGCAGTCGCTGATGACCACCGTCCTCTCCTCCTGTATGCTGGCGCTTCAAACCCAGCGCCCCGTTAAAATCGTCCTCACAAAGCCAGAACAGCTTACGTCTTACGAGGTGAGACTCGGCAGCACCATCACGGCCAAGATCGGCATGAACAAAGAGGGCTTCGTCACCGCCGTCGAGGGCGACTGGCTCGTCGACACCGGCGCGATCGCCGACTCCGTACAGGGACAGGTTGGCGTCGGACTCGGGGAGGCGCAGATTGTTTTAGCGAAGTGCAAAAATTGGTTCATGGACAGCCATATCGCCGTCACGAACCGCCAGGCGGCCGGCATAGTCCGCGGCTACGGCGGCCAGGAGCTGAACAGCTGCCTCGAAAGGCTGCTCTGCGCCGTGATGAAAGAGGGCAATTTCGATCCGCTCGACGTATTCAAGAAGAACTACATATCACCGGGCGATATGTTCACGTGGCGCGACGGGCGCACATGGAAAAGCCGCTCCTCCCTGTTCTTCAAGGAGTCGATGCAGGGCGCGGCCGATCTCATCGGCTGGTCCCTGAAGTGGAAGGGGTGGAACAAGCCGTTTGCGGTAAACGGCTCGAAGGCCCGGGGCGTCGGCATGGGTGTCATAGGCAACGCCGACATAAGCGAGGACAACACCGAGGCCATCGTGCGCATCGTGCCGGACTTAGTCGGCGGTAAGCGGGCGTCAACCTGCATAATCGAATGCGATATCACGGAATCGGGAATGGGAACCAGGAGCAACGCGTGCAAGATAGCGGCAGAGGTTCTGAACGTGCCGTACGAAAAGGTCTCCATCACGGAGCCCGGCACGAAGTTCAATCCCTCCAACTACGGACTTTGCGGATCGAGGGGCGTCATCACCACCGGGAAGGCGATATCGAACGCGGCGATGGAGGCAAAGAAGAAAGCGCTCGACTACGCTTCCCTTTATTTCAAGCGATCCGCCGATCAGCTCGACACAAAGGACTTCATGGTTTACGTGCGCGATACGCCGAACCTGTCCGTCCCGATGTTCAAGCTAGGCCCGAAGGAGCTTTCCATAGTGGGCTACGGCAAGCATATGGAAATGTTCGACATCCCGAGCTGCATGGCGGTATTCGTTGAGGTCGAGGTGGATCTCGATACGGGACATATCGCGCTTTGCAGGATATGCGGAGGGGCGGATATCGGCCAGATAATCGACATTAAGGCACTCGAGATGCAGATCGAGGGCGGGATAGGCTCCGCCTGCGTCGACACGGCGATATTCGAGGAAAATATCCTCGACCGCGCCACGGGACGACTGCTCTCATCCAGTTTGATAGACTACAAGTGGCGTCCGTTCAACGAGTTCCCGGCGTATGATTCCTACATCATGGAATCCCAGATAGACTCCTTCATGTTCAAAGCCCTCGGCATAGGCGAGATTTCCGGCGCGGCCGGAGCGAGCGCCGTCTTGATGGCAGTCTCCAACGCGATAGGCGCCGATGTGAAGGAATACCCCGCCACTCCGTCCGTCGTGCTGAAGGCTATGGGCAAGATATAGGTATCGGGAAGGAGGGATTCTATTATGAAACACTTTGAATACATGCAAGCGGAATCTTTCGCGGACGCCGCCGCCACTCTCAAGGAGAACACAGACCACCGTATATCCGTCATGGCCGGCGGGACGGATCTGCTCGGCGCGCTGAAGGAAGATATCCTAGAGGATTATCCCGAGACCGTAATTGGCCTCAAGGGAATCAAAGAGGCCGATTATATCGAATTTAGCGGCGACACCGTCGAGATTGGGGCAATGACCAGGCTCTCCGCGATTGCCTCCTCGGACGAAATAGCGGCCCGCGCGCCGATTTTGGCCGAAGCGGCCTACTCGGTGGCCACGCCGATCATTCGCAACGTCGCTACGATAGGCGGCAACGTTTGCCAGGATGTACGATGCTGGTTTTACCGCTATCCTCACCAGATCGGCGAGAGATTCGACTGTATGCGAAAGGGCGGGAACGAGTGCTACGCGATACGCGGCGACAACCGCTACCACTCGATCTTCGGCGGCATGAAGACGCACGCGACGCCGTGCGAGGTCGAGTGTCCGGCTGCCACGGATATACCGGCTTATATGGAGCGCATGAGGGCGGGCGACATCCATGCGGCGGCCCGTATAATAATGGAAGCGAACCCCATCCCCATGATCACGTCGAGGGTATGCGCGCACACCTGTCAGGAAAAGTGCAACAGAAACAATACTGACGAGAGCGTGGCCATTCACCTCGTTGAGCGCAGGATCGGAGATTACATCCTCGAACACGCGGAGGAATTTTACGCCCCGCCGACCGCCGAAACGGGGAAAAGCGCGGCCCTTGTCGGATCCGGCCCCGCCGGGCTCGCGGCAGCCTATTACCTTCGCAGTGCCGGACACAGCGTAACGGTCATCGACAGCCAAGAAGAACCGGGCGGCATGCTGACGTACGCCATACCATCGTACAGGCTGCCCAAGCATTACGTGAAGGACCTGGCGGACGCTTACCGCAAGATGGGCGTCAAATTTATGATGAATACCACCATCGGAAAGGATATCTCAGCGGAGGAGCTTGAAAAGCGGTACGATAAAGTGTTCCTCGCAACCGGCGCGTGGCAGCGCCCTGTTTTGGGCTTCGACGGGGAGGAGTTCACGGAGTTCGGCCTGCAGTTCCTCAAAGAGGTCAAACAGTGGGTGGGCAAGAAGGAACGCCAAAATGTCCTCGTCGTAGGCGGCGGCAACGTCGCTATGGATGTAGCGGTCACGGCGAAGCGGCTCGGCGCGAAGTCGGTGACGCTGGCCTGCCTCGAAGGGAAATTGGAGATGCCGGCCAGCGCGGAGGAGGTCGCGCGTGCCGTGGAGGAGGGCGTTACAGTCATGAACGGCTTTGGCGTTTCCCGCCTTCTCTACGATGGAGAAAAAATCAACGGAATGGAACTGGTGACTTGCGTATCCGTTTTCGACCAGAACGGCCGCTTTAACCCAACGTATGACCATGATTCAAAAACCGTCGTCGAAGCGGACTCCGTACTGGTGGCCGCCGGACAAAAAGCGGATCTGTCGTTCATCGAGGAGAAATACTCTATAGCCCTTAACCGAGGACTCATAAAGGTTGACGAAGGAACCCAGAAGACGAGCCGCAGCGGCGTCTTTGCCGGAGGGGACGCCACCACCGGGCCGGCCACTGTCATAAAGGCCGTCAGAACGGGGAGGCTCGCAGCCGAGGCCATCAACAGGGAGTTCGGCATCGAGACGCCAAAGCGCTTCTCCAAGCCGGGCTTCATCACATACGACACGGAGGGGGCACAAAACGGGACGGCTGTCCGCGAAAGGGAACTGCCAGCGGCCGAACGTTCGCTGGAGAAGGAGGACAGCTTCACCATAGGCGGCGAGGAGTGCCTGACCGAGGCTAAGAGGTGCATGAACTGCGGCTGCTATTCCGTGAACGCTTCCGATATCTCGCCTGCCCTTATAGCACTGGACGCCGAGATAGTCACGACCAAAAGGACGATCGGCGCGGACGCTTTCTTCACGACGAAGCTCGAAGCCAGGGACATGCTGGACCGCGACGAACTCGTCGTATCGATCCGCTTCAGCGTCCCCTCAGGCTTCAAGATGGGTTACAAGAAATTCAGAGTGAGAAACGCAATCGATTTCGCGATCGTGAGCCTCGCCTACTTGTACAAGGTCGAGGCCGGTAAGATCACAGACGCCAAACTCGTCCTGGGTGGTGTGGCTCCGACGCCGATTCGCGCCAAGGAGGCGGAGTCCGCCATGATCGGGCAGGCGCCATCCGCCGAACTGGCCGGGAAAGCCGCTGAGTCGGCGATAGAAGGCGCGGCCGTGATGAAGGACAACGCGTACAAGGTACAGATAGTCCGCGCGCTCGTAAAACAGATGGTGGCGGCCATGCGGTAAATTCGGACGCATCGCGCTGGCTCAGCGATTTTTAAGGACAGCCTGATTCCTTTGCCAGTTCGAGAGAGGAATCGGCTTCCTTTAAATCGCGCCAAAACTTGTGAAAAAAAACCTTATCATACCAATTTGAAATCAATGGCCTGGAGGGGTGAAGCGTTAAGACCAGATCGTATAACCGCTCCGCCTCATCGTAAACAGCCCGTTGATAGCAAATTGGCATCAGGCGAGAAACGCCGGTCGTATCACGGCAATCGGAACATAGGAGCGCAGAGCGGTCAGTACATCTTTGAAGCGGGTTGACATTGATATGAAAGGGCGGCCAATGGATCACATAACGAAGAGAAGGGAATCGTCGGTAACCATCACCTCGTCCGCGAGCGCAAAGCTCCTGGGCAATAAATATGTGTTCGACTGTGACGGGAACCTGTTATCGGATTTCGGCAACATCACTCCACCCTGGCTCATCGAAAAATTCCGGGAGCTGATACTCTCCAACCCGCACGTCACGGGCAGGGAAACGCTCGAGGTCAATTTCCCGGATTGCCCGGGCGGTTCCGTCACAGCCCTTTTGGAGAGATATATCGACATCACCTTGGGCGGCATCCTGGAGTCGAACGCCGAGGTGTGCGGTCAGAGGGAGGCGGTTGTGGACGCGACGACCGGCGAGAGGCTGGACTACCGGACGCTCAAAGCCGAGAGCGACCGTATGGCAAAGATACTCATCGACCTTGGCGTCCGGAAGGGCGAGACAGTAGCCATCGTGATGCTCAACTCCGCCTCCCAGTTAGTCTCGAAGTGCGGCATATACAAAATAGGGGCCGTAATCGTCAACATAAGCCCGTTCGAAAAGGAAAACGGGCTGCGGATGCTGTTATCACAGACGGACGCCACTACGCTCATAATGAAACCAGGCGTGAAGGGAGAGGAGATCGCGGACTACATATACAGCGTATGCCCTGAGCTCGAAACTTCCGCGCCGGGGGAACTGCGTTCCAAAGCGCTGCCCAAGTTGAGGAGAGTCATAATCGAATGCGGCGGCGGCAGGCATTATCCCGGTATGCTGCGCTTCGAAACTCTCATGCGTTCGGAACCGAAATGCACGGATATGCAACTCTACGAGCGCACAGGTCAAGCGTCATTCAAGGACGTGGCGTCGATAATCCATACCTCCGGCACTACCAGCACCCCCAAAAGCGTCATGCTGAGGCACGGCGCTATCATCGAAAACGCCTGGGCGCACGTTGAAATGATCGGCATTCCGGAAGGGAGCCGCGTCTTCACGCCGACCCCCATGTTCCACGCGCTGAGCAGTATCGGCACGTGCATCACAGCTTTTGTCTCGCGCTCCACGCTCTGCTGCCTCAGTAAACCCAACCCTAAAGACGTCCTGGACATGCTCGCCAGGGAGAAAATCACTGTCATGTTCTCAGTGCCGACCTTTTATATCATGCTGCTGGACGAAATCCGCGCGAGCGGCTTCGACACGTCGGCGCTCAGCCTCCAAACGTGCGTCCTCGCCGGTTCGGACTGCTCGCGGGAGCTGATCCGCATGACGCGCGACGTGATGCGCGCCGAACAAGTGCTGGTCATGTACGGGCTGACCGAAGCGGGCCCTGGCGTTTCCAGCACGCGGGCGGACGACACCGACGAGGTGAAGGCAAGCACGGTCGGAAAACCTTGGCCGGGTGTTTCCGTGAAGCTGTCGGAGCCTATGGAGGTGGGAAATGTTACAGCGGGAGAAATTTGCGTGCGCGGCTATAACGTGATGAAAGGGTACTACAAAGATCACCTTGCCACATCCAAAGCGATAGACGAGGAAGGGTGGCTTCACACAGGTGATTTGGGGCGCGTATGGGAAGACGGCAGCCTTACGATCGTCGGAAGGTTAAAGGACATAATAATCCGCAACGGAGAGAATATAAGCCCGCGCGAAATAGAGGCGGCGCTGGCGGCTCACCCTTCTGTCTCCGAAGCGCGAGCGGTGGGAGCCAGGGATATCAAGTGCGGAGAGACAATCTACGCTTTCGTCAAACGAAGCGGCAGCTCGGCAATCGACGAGTCTGAGCTGATAGGGCATTGCCGCGGAAGTCTGGCTTCCATTAAAGTCCCTTCCCGAATATACGCCATCGATGATTTCCCAAAATCCGACAACGGAAAGATACTTATGAAGGAACTGCGCGCAATGGCACAAAAAATACACGACAGCGAAAAAGGAGACGGAGAAGATGGAAATAATAACAGTGCGTGAAGCGGCGGAATTGATCAAGGACAATGATGTGATCGGATCGGCTGTCCAGGGCATGACTGGGTGGCCTGAGGAAATAGGGCTCGCCCTCGAAAAACGTTTTCTGGAAACGGGCCATCCCGCGGGCATAACCCATATTCACGGCGCGGGACAGGGGGATTTCGCGCGTTCCAGAAAGGACGGGACATGCCGCGGCGAATGCGCCCTGGCTCACGACGGCTTCCTCACCAGGACGATTCACGGTCATCTAGGCTGTTCGTTCAAGATGATGGAACAGGTCGTCGGCAACAAGATATTGGCCTATAACTTCCCACTTGGCATGATGGGGCAAATCTGGCGCGAAAAGGGACGCGGCTTTCGAGGCCTCATAACGAAGGTCGGCCTGAACACGTTCATGGATCCGCGCCATGACGGCTGCATGGTAAACGAGAAGACCAAGAAAGAGGGCGTACCGCTTGTCTTTCACATACCAGATTTCATGGGCGAGGAGTACCTTTTGTACACGCTCCCGAAGATGAACGTGGCGCTTCTGCGCGGGACTACGTCGGACGAGGCCGGAAACCTCACATACGAGAAGGAGTGTATGCCGTGCGAACCGCTCGACCTCGCAATGGCCACGAAAGCCGACGGAGGAATCGTCATCGCGTGCGTCGAGCGCGTCGCCATGACGGGATCCCTCGACCCGCGCGACGTCAGGATACCAGGAATCCTCGTGGACTACGTCTGCGTTGCCGAACACATAGAAAACCAGATGCAGACCCACATCACGCACTTCCAGCCTGCGTTCACCGGAGAAATAAGGGTTAACATGAAAAAGTCGCTCCCCCCGCTGCCGCTCGACGAGCGGAAAGTGGCCTGCAGGCGCGCGACTATGGAGATCAAAGCGCAGGATAAGTGCAATTTCGGGCTTGGGATGCCGACGCTGCTGCCGAACATCCTCTTCGAAGAAAAGGTAACCGACAAGATACTGATGATCTCGGAATCCGGCGTTATCGGCGGCGTGCCGGCCGAGGGCGGCGATTTCGGCGCGCACTGGAACCCCGAGGCCATGTACTGCCAGACCGACCACTTCAGCTTCTTCGACCAGGGCGGACTCGACATAGCTGTATTCGGCTTGAGCGAGGTGGAGGAGAACGGCAGCGTCAATACGACGTTCCTGAACGGCAAGATGGTCGGCGTGGGAGGATTCCCGAACATAGCGGCCAACGCCAAGCACAGTATATTTGTCGGGACTTTTACCGCAAGCGGACTCAAGTGCCGCGTCGAGGACGGCAAAATGCATATTGACCAGGAGGGGCGTTTTAAAAAGTTTGTGAAAAAATGCGTTCAGATCTCGATGAACGCGGATGAAAATCTCCGCAAGGGCAATCGCTGTTCGTATATTACCGAACGTTGCGTGCTGGAAAAGACGCCGGGCGGGGTGACGTTGACGGAGATAGCTCCCGGGATCGACCTCCAGAAGGACATCTTAGATCAGATGGAGTTCAAGCCGATCATCCCGGAGGGAGGTCCCAAGCTCATGGACGCGCGGCTGTTCCAGGAGACCTGGGGCGCTCATCCGATGATAGAGGCGTGATGTAAATTTGTACAAAAAATCAGCCTTCAAAGACGCGGGAATTTCCGTTCTCTGGCGAAAAACCGGACATCACTGAACAAGGACATAATAAGGAGGGAGTAAGATGGGTCTTTCTCTTGAGGAAACAAAGTATCTCACCGGCAGAAGATGGTTTGTCCTTACAGCCAGCTGTTTGATTAACCTGTGCGTCGGTTCCATGTACGCGTGGAGCGTCTTCGCTACCCCGATGGCGGCATACTTGAACGAACTGAACGGTCTCGTCGGGGACGCCGCGCTCACACCGTCCGCGCTCGCCGTGGTATTCGTCGTCACGAATGTTGTGGGCCCTATAATGACACTGTGCGGCGGATATCTGCACGACACGCTGGGACCGAAAAAGATGATATTCATAGGGGGGTTGATATACGGCGGCGCGATGATCCTGTCGGGATTCGCCACCAGTCTGACGTTCCTGATGTTGAGCTACGGCGCGGGAATAGGGATTGGCAACGGCTTCGTGTACATCTGCACCATAAGCAACTCCGTAAAGTTTTTCCCTGACAAGCGCGGGTTGATCGGAGGCCTCGTCACAGCCACATATGGCCTCGGATCTGTCATAATGCCGCCGATAGCGAACGCGCTCATCACATCCGCCGGGGTGCTGGACGCGTTTCGATTCATAGGCATCGCGTTCATCATAATAATTTGCGGATGCTCCTTCCTCGTTCTCAAGTGCCCGGCCGGCTTCACTCCGGAAGGGTGGACGCCTCCGGCTCCGGCGCCGAGCCAGCTCAGGACTGACGGCACTGTAGACAGGAACTGGAAAGAGATGCTGGCCGACAAGATATTCTACGTGATGCTCTTTATGCTCTCCTGCGGCGCCGTTTCCGGCCTGATGATCATATCGCAGGCGTCGTCCGTCGCCCAGAACATGGTCGGCATGAGCAGAGCCGCCGCCGCGTCCGCCGTATCCGCACTGGCGCTTTTCAACGCGGCCGGGCGCGTCTCGGCCGGCTATTTGTCGGATAAACTGGGAAGGGTCAACACGCTCACGTTCATGCTGGGGCTTTCGATAATCGGCCTCGGCACGCTTTACCTTACGGGAAGCGGCAGCGTCGGTCAATTCTATGTCGGAGTCTCGATCGTCGGGGTCTGCTTCGGTTCATTCATGGGCGTCTACCCCGGTTTTACGGCAGACCAGTTCGGCCCGAAGCACAGCGGTTTCAACTACGGGATCATGTTCATCGGCTTCGGCGTGGCCGGTATCCTTGGCCCGAACATCATGACCAAGACCTTTGCGTCGACCGGTGATTATCAGCTCTCGTTCATGATTTCAGCCGGCCTTGCCGCCCTAGGGATCGTGATCTCCTTCGTATACCGCGCGATGTCGAAGGCGAAAACAGCCTGATAAACGCCTGTTATCCGGCATAAACAAAGCCTTCGAGCCCGAATGTTCGCCCCGGAAGGCGCGAACATTCGGGGTATCTCCATCTGGTTCTAATACCAATTCGCGAACAACAGACCGTTTTTGATGTGTCTTAAGGGTCGTCCAAAACCCGTTCCGGGGCGGCCGTTTTCAACCCGTTAGGGCGCCGCGCCTTTCGTGCGCTTTCGCCGCGTTTCTATTTTAACGAACACAATCCTTCGTAGGTCTCGTGTCTAAAAAGTTTCGTATGTGATATTCTAACCATGAAATGAGCCTACCGCGAAAATCGAGTAAAGGAGCAATTCGCTATGCCGTACACAGCACACCAAATTGATTCTTTGGACGACACGAAGTTATCGTAAGCAATACAGGCATTGACAAGTATATCGCGGGCCAATCGTCTCATCGGGATAATATCTCACGTTTCCGGGCTCTATGAGAAAATCGGCGGCAAAATCGCCGAGACCAAAGACCGCGCTGAGGGGAGCAGAGCGGATATCATACTGAATTGAGTGTGAACCATATCCATGAAGACGACTTTGAAATTTACCGCACGGCGATCAAGGTTTTTGCGGCAAAAGTGACGGTGTCCTTTTTGCCGATCGGAGGTTGAGGGATGAAAGACGAACTGAACGGTACCGGCGGCGGGACTTTGCTGCGGCTGCTTTTGGAGTTTCAGCAGGCTGAGGTCGACGGCGCGGCGCTTTACAGGAAGATAGCGAGCAGGGTTCCTGACGAGAAAAACCGCAGGATCATACTC
>JAISYM010000033.1 GCA_031269875.1 Synergistaceae bacterium | reverse complement strand
ATGCTGACCAACAGCCCGGGGCAAATCGCCGCCGAGTTCGATGTGCGTTTCCCGCGCCCGCGCATCCACTCCGCGATTCGGGAAACGGCCTCGTACATCAGTTTACGAAATAAACTCATGACTTTATTCTATGATGAGAACACCGGTGTCGCCGCTGATGGGGAGTACGCGATATGAAATGGATAATGAAGCGGATTTTGACAATCCCAAACGCTTTGTTTATCGTGTTACTCTCGATTCAGCTGATACCGAACAAAACCTACCGCATTCCAGACCGACCGATCTATACTGTTGTTTTAGCGGTTGTGCTGGAGATTATCCTGATGGCGATTTCATTTCTTGTGAAAAACGGACACCTTCGCCGTACTTTTACGGACGTGCTGGGCATTATTTTCGCGGTTTTGATTTTTTGGGTGCTGGCCACCGTCAAATTCGATCTGCCAGGCAACGCTAAGCAGGCGGTGTTCCCGCCGCCCGGCGCGGTTTTAGAAAAATTCGCCTTGGATTTCAGCCAAATCCTGATCAACATACGGGATTCTCTGGCGCTGATATTCCGCGGCTATCTGATTGCCGTCGTGACAGCCATTCCGCTCGGCTTGTTTTTAGGGTGGAATCTGCGTATCGGCGCCGCTGCCGGTTACATATCAAAATTCTTGAGCTCTATCTCTCCGATTGTGTACATCCCGTATGCCATTGTTTTGCTTCCGACCTTTCGCGCGGCGTCCGTTTTTGTTATCGTGGTGGCTTCTTTTTGGCCCGTGCTGGCGAGCACCATGAGCGGGGTTCTGAATGTGGAAAAACGCATTATTGATTCGGCAAAAACGCTGAATGTCGGCAGGTTTACGATGCTGTTCCGTATCATACTCCCCGCCGCTCTGCCGCAGATTTTCATCGGATGCAACCAAGGTCTCTCCGTATCCTTCATTCTTCTCACGTCCGCCGAGATGATCGGCGCTAGAAGCGGCCTAGGATACTATGTAAATAACTATGCCAATTTCGGCAATTATACGAGCGCGCTGGCCGGGGTGATCACAATCGGGATCGTCGTTACCGTCATTACCTTCCTTTTTAATCTGCTGCAACGATATTTACTCAGATGGAAGGAATAGGGAACCGGAATGAAAGCACCCCGTCGTGGTTTTTAAATCTGTTTTAAGTGAAAGGATGATCTTGCGTGATTCAGATACTTTGGAAGGGAAGGGGTGGTCAGGGCGCGTTCACCGCCGCCCGTATTCTCGGCGCCGCGTGGGTAGAGAAGGGCGGTTATGCGCTGGCCTTTCCATCCTTTGGCCCGGAACGGCGAGGCGCTCAAGTGAGAGCGTTTACAAAACTGGACGATAAGCCTGTGGTCGACCGCAGCGAAATTACCGAGCCGGACTTCACTGTGGATTTAATCAACCCGCCGCCGGACGCGTTAGAGCTGGCCGAACGCTTCGGGCTTCCTACGGTGAACACCGTCTTGCTCGGCAAGCTGGCCGCGCGATTGGGAATCGAAACAACTTATTTGGAGCAGGCCATCGAACAGGTGATGCCGGAAAAGCTCTGGGAAAGGAACAGGAATGCCGTTAAAGCGACTGCCTGACAAAGCGCCTGAACTGACCGCGTTCGAGGCCGGATATCTGGTTTCACCCAACGGGGAGTGGCGCAGCGTACGCCCGGTAATTGACATGGAGCGCTGTGTGCGCTGCGGTCAGTGTTATTTGTATTGTCCGGACGGCGCGATTTCTCCTGAAATTTCCGTAGACTATGATTTTTGTAAGGGATGCGGCATCTGCGCCAAAATTTGCGGGAAAGGCGCGGTCGCCATGCGAAAGGAGTCGGATTATGCGCAGCTTCATCAGCGGAAATGACGCCGCCGCCGCGGCTGTCCACCTGGCGCGCCCGCAGGTAATTTCCGCCTATCCCATCACGCCGCAGACCACGGTGGTCGAGCGGCTGGCGGAGTTCGTCGAAGACGGAAGCCTGGACGCGGAATTTGTTCACGTGGAAAGCGAGCACTCCGCGCTCAGCGTCGCGATGGGGGCGAGCCTGGCGGGCGTTCGCACTTTTACCGCGACAAGCAGCCAGGGCCTCTTATACATGGCGGAAGTCTTACCTTACGCGGCGGGCGGACGTTTTCCCGTTGTAATGGTAAACGCCAACCGCAGCCTGGCGCTTCCGTGGAACATATACGGCGACCAGCGTGACAGCCTGAGCCAGTTGGACAGCGGCTGGATACAGGCTTACGCGGAAAACGCGCAGGAGGTTTTGGATTTGACGCTGATGGCGTTCCGCGTCGCCGAGGATCCGTCCGTGCGTGTACCGTTCATGGTGAATCTGGACGGGTTTCACCTCACGCACACCTATGAGGTCGTCGAGCTCCCGGAACAGGCGCAAGTGAACGTCTTTTTGCCGGACTATGATCCGGGGGAAAATCAGATTGATTTTGAATCCCCGCGAAATTTCGGCTTTTCGGCAGGGCCCGAGTGGAACGCGTCTTTTCACAGGTCACACCATGAAGCCATGCTTCGGGCGTGGGATGTGATCGACCAAGCTGAGCGCAAGTTCCACGCGATATTCGGCCGCCGTTATCCGGGCGGGGTTGACGCCTACAGGTGCGGCGACGCGGAATATATATTGGTTACGCTGGGAAGCGTTTCGGGACTGTGCCGCGAGACAGCCGACTCGCTGAGAGATCATGGCGTGAGGGCCGGGATACTCAGGCTGCGGTATTTGCGTCCCTTTCCGCACGAAGCGGTTCGCGAAGTCTTGTCGCCGGCAAAAGCGACAGCCGTATTGGAAAAAGATATCAGCTTTGGCGGCGCAGGTACGGTTTTCACCAATGTTCGTTCAGCCGCTCCGGCGCAGCTGAATGTAATCGGAGGGTTGGGCGGCGCTGACATTTCAAAGGAGCGGATCGCGGGCATATTTGAAAGCCTTATTCAAGGCGAATCGGGGGTGAAGTGGCTATGAGCGCGCGGGATTTGGACGCGCGGGAATTTTTCTTTGGGCATAAGGCGTGCGCGGGCTGCGGCGGCAGTTTGGCTGTCCGCATCGCGCTCAAGGTTTTGGGGGAACGGACGGTGGCCGTCCTCCCCGCCGGATGTATGAGCGCCGTGGGATTTAACTTTCCTCAGCTTGCATTTACAAACAACGCGCTTATCACGCCTTTTGCGGCGGCCGCATCCGTTATGACGGGAATCGAGGCGGGCTTGCGGCGGCGCAGCGTGAAAAACGTCCGCGTGGTCGGTTTCGCCGGAGATGGCGGTACGGCGGATATCGGTTTGCAGGCGCTTTCAGGCGCCATCGACCGTGGTGACAATATACTCTACATCTGCTATGACAACGAAGCCTACATGAATACCGGCATTCAAAAAAGCGGCCTGACCCCACACGGCGCGAGAACGACAACAACGCCGCATAAGGGCAGCCGCCGGCCTAAAAAGGATATGCTGGCAATCGTCGCCGCCAATGGGGTGAATTACACCGCAAGCGCAAGCATCGGCTATTTGGACGACTACATGCGCAAGATAAAAAAGGCCGCGGGCATAACCGGCGCAAAGTATATTCACGTGCTCGCCCCCTGTCCGACAGGGTGGGGAGTCAATACCGACGAAACCGTCGAAATAGCCAGGGAAGCCGTGGACGTTGGCTTCTGGCCTCTGCGGGAATATGAAAACGGAACATGGATAACCAATCGCGCGCCCTCCCGCCCACAGGATTTAGAGCGCCACATAAAGCGCCAGGGGCGGTTTAAAATTGAAAAACGATATCAGGAGGATTAAGAACCATGCCAAACGGTAAATATTGGAACGAAGAGTTGGAAACCATGCCGCGCGAACAGTTGGAAGCGCTGCAGTTGAAAAGTCTGCGCGAGGAGTTGGCGTACGCTTACGCGAACAGCCCATACTACAAGCGCGCCTGGGACGAAGCCGGGGTACGCCACGAGGATGTGAAGTCGCTGGCGGATTTGCGAAAGTTCCCGTTCATTGACAAGAAAACCCAGCGCGACACACAGGGGGTCGGCTCATTTTTAGGCGAGCTGGCCGCCGTACCGGAGGAAGACGTGATCTTCGTCAGCACTTCCAGCGGCAGCACTGGCGTTCCCACCCTTTCCCCGTTCACACCGCGGGATTTCGACGAATTTCAGGAAACCGAGGCGCGCTGGTTCTGGCAGGCGGGCGTCCGTCCGAACGACCGTTATGTTCACGCGCTGAATTTCGCTCTGTATGTGGGCGGCCCCGATGTAATCGGCGCGCAGAGAACCGGCGCGCTGTGCATCTGGGTCGGATCTGTTCCGTCCGAGCGGCTGCTGTTCGTACTCAAAACGTATCAGGCCACCGCCATCTGGACCAGTCCGTCCTACATCATCGCATTGGGTGAAAAAGCGCTCCAAAGCGGCATCGACCCTAAAAAAGACCTCTCCATCAATAAAATTTTCGTGGCGGGTGAAATGGGTGGTTCTATCGGCGCGACCCGCAAGGCTATCATCGATATCTGGGGAGCGGAGCTTTTTGACTTCTACGGATTGTCAGATATCTTCGGGGCTTGCGCGGCGCAGTGCGAATACCATGACGGTCTGCACATCGCGGAGGAGCATATTTATGTCGAGACGATCGACTTGAATACCGGCGAACTCTTACCTCCCGGCGAGCGCGGCGAGCTTGTGTTCACGACCCTGCGCAAAAAAGCGCGCCCGATCATCCGTTTCCGCACCGGCGACATCGGCCGCATCGACCTCACTCCATGCAAATGCGGGCGCACGCACGGGCGCATTTACGTGGACGGGCGCAAGGATGACATGTTCATCGTATCCGCCGTAAACGTCTATCCGTCCGACATCGAGTACGTCGTTCGCGCTCTCCCGGAGATTTCCAACGAATATACCATTCGCATTTTTGAGGAAAATTACACCTGCAAATATGAGGTAAACGTGGAAAATACATCCGATAAATCCGACGCGGAAATACGCGAACTGGTCGTGAACGCGCTGAAAACGCGTATCGGCGTCAAACCAGCCATCGTAAATGTCCATCCCAATGGCACCCTTGAACGCAGCACCCACAAAGCCAGGCACGTGATCGACCAACGCATTGAAACCGTGGCAAAAACATTTGGAGCGGGGATATGAAGGCATTATCAAAACGCACCGCAAATTTCACGGACAGCGTGATCCGGCGCATGACGCGTATATCACAAAAGTACGGCGCGGTCAATCTTTCCCAGGGCTTCCCGGATTTCAGCCCGCCGCGCGAACTGCTCGACCGTTTGGCGGAGGCTTCTTCACTGCCTCATCAGTACAGTATAACCTGGGGCGCGCAAAATTTCAGGGAGGCGCTGGCGGAAAAGCAGTCTCGGTATATGGGGTTTGCCATTGACCCGAATCTGGAAATTGTCGTCACCTGCGGCAGTACAGAGGCGATGATGTGCGCCATGCTGACGGTCTGCAATCCGGGCGACAAGGTGGCGGTGTTCTCGCCTTTTTATGAGAACTACGGCGCGGACGCGATTTTGAGCGGAGCGGAGCCGGTATATGTCCCGCTCCGCCCCCCTGTCTTCGATTTCGATCCCGGCGAACTGGAATCCGCTTTCAGACAGGGCGCGAAGGCGCTGATCCTTTGCAACCCCTCCAATCCCACAGGCAAAGTTTTTAAACGTGAAGAACTGGAGCTGATCGCGAGGCTCGCCATCCAATATGACGCGTATGTGATTACCGACGAGGTCTATGAGCACATTGTCTACGCCCCCTATGTACATACCTACATAGCCGCTCTGCCAGGTATGCGCGAGCGAACTATTTCCTGTTCCTCGCTGTCTAAAACGTATTCCATTACGGGTTGGCGGCTGGGTTACATCATCGCTTCGCCGGAAATCATCGATACCGCGCGGAAAGTACACGATTTTCTGACGGTGGGCGCTGCCGCGCCTTTACAGGAAGCGGCTTCGGTTGGGCTGAAATTTCCCCAGGGTTATTACGACGCGCTGCTCGAAACCTATACCGCTAAACGCGATCTGTTTTTGGACGGGTTGAGGCGGATCGGCCTGCCCTTCACCGAACCGCAGGCCGCGTATTATGTTCTGCTGGATATTTCGGAGTTCGGGTATGAAAGCGATTTGGACTTTTGCGAGGATTTGGCTGAAAAAGTCGGCGTAGGCGCTGTGCCGGGTTCCAGCTTTTTCCGGGAGCCGGTCAATCATTTGATTCGGCTTCATTTCGCGAAAGCCGAAACGACGCTGACCGAGGCGCTGAACCGTCTGCAAGGAATCCGGAACGTGTTCGCGCGTTAAAAGTCAGACCTTGTCCGCGGATGTGGTATAATCAAAAATAGATAAAAAAATTGTCTGAATTTGAGACCGGCTGAATTTTCGCCGGCAGAGGCCGCGGCAGTGATGGGCTGTGGCCGGTGTGTGTGTATTTTATGGTGATTGGCTATTTGGGTATAAAAAAATTTTTGGGGGAGAGTGTTAAAATGCCGAAGAAAAAAGGGCGTCTCGATTTCATACGGATGAAAGCTGAAAAAGAACAGGTCGCGTGGGTGACCGCTTATGATTTTCCTACCGCTCAGTTTGCCGAAGCGGCGGAAATGGATATGATACTTGTCGGGGATTCCCTGGGAATGTGTACGCTTGGTTACTCCGGAACTATTCCGGTCACTATGGATGAGTGCATATCGCACTGCCAGGCCGTGCGGCGCGGCGCGCCGAATACCTTCGTCATAGGCGACATGCCTTTTGGGTCATACCAGATAAACAACTCCGGGGCCGTCGCCAACGCCGTTAGATTTTTGAAGGAAGCGCATATGGACGCGATAAAGCTCGAGGGCGGGTTGCGCACGGCGCAGGCTTTAAAATCGATTGCGGACGCCGGCATTCTGGCGATGGGACACATCGGCCTGACGCCTCAAAGTTCGGGACCGCTTGGCGGATTCAAGGCGCAAGGGCTGGATCCCGCTTCGGCGCGTTACGTGATAGAGGACGCGATCGCGGTACAGGATGCCGGCGCGTACGCGCTGCTCATCGAAGCCGTTCCGCCGGAACTTTGCGCTTTTATCGCCGCTAAATTGACGATACCTGTTTATTCGATCGGCGCCGGCGGCCCGTGCGACGGACAACTGCTGATATCGAGCGATATGCTGGGAATATTTCAGTCGTTTACCCCAAAGTTCGTCAAGGTCTACGCCCAAGTAGGGAAAGAAATCACAGCCGCCTTCCGCGAATACGTAAAAGACGTTCATTCCGGAGTATTCCCGGACGACGAACACTCTTATCACATTCGGAAGGGAATGGAGGATGAGTACCTGAAAATGCTGAAGGAATACGAATAATCGGAATAAAACAAGAGACTCAGGGAACAGCCGATTAATGCGCCAAAACGGCATTACGCCGCCTGTGAAGCCGGACGCTGCAAGGGTTTAAATCTTCACCCTTCAGGCATCTAATAATAAATTAGCCTTTTCTCAGCTTGATGTTTGCGCCGCGCCGCGGAGGAATCCGCCCAAGGCACTGAAGCCGCCGGGGCCGATAAAGCCGTTCATCCTGCGAAACCAGCCCGGGGGCGTCTTCATGTCCTGCGGAGGGCCGTCAGGCGAACACTCTATTACCGTCTCGTCCGTACCGCACAGAACCTTTGTTATCATAAAATTGGGCCCCATGATTTTTATACTCGCCACGTCGAATAAAAACTCCAGCACTTTCGGCATGGGGCCGAATCTGTCTATCGTCTCGGCGCGAAGCGAATCCAGGCTTTCCATATCGCGAGACCAGAGCAGCTTCCTGTAGAGCGCCACCCTGACGCTCTCGTGTGGCAGGTATTCGACCGGAATCGCCGACGGCATTCCGACCTCCACCGAGGGCCTCTCCCTATATTCGCCCTTCGCGCGCTTTATCGCTTCCTCCAGCAGGTCACAGTACCGCTGAAATCCGACGCGTCCGAGATTGCCGTGCTGCGCCAATCCGACCAGCTCTCCGCCGCCCCGTATCTCGAGATCCTTCTTCGCCAGCTCATACCCGGCGCCAAACTCGCCCAGAGCCGCAATTGCCTCGAGCCGTTCGCTCGATTCCTTTGTCAGAGTGACTTCCGCCGGGTGCAGGAAGAGGGCGAATGCCTGTTCATCCCTTCTGCCCACCCTGCCGCGCAGCTGGTGCATCTGCGCTAAGCCAAGCTCCTGAGCGTCGCTCACGATCAGCGTGTTGGCCTTCGGCATGTCCAGGCCGCTCTCGATGATCGTCGTGCAGATCAAAATATCGATGGCGCCTTCGGCAAATTTATCAACCGCGCTCTTCAGCTGCCCTTCCTTCATCTGCCCGTGAGCTATTCCTATCTTTAGTTTCGGGAAGAGGCGGCGCACCATCATCGCCTCGCGGTCTATCGTCTGAACCCTGTTATGTACGTAGAAAATCTGGCCGCCCCTGGCCTTTTCCCTGATCACGGCGTTCTTGACGAGCGTCTCCGACCACGGCCCTACGGCTGTTATGACCGGCAGACGCTTTCCGGGCGGCGACTGAAGCAGCGAGAGGTCGCGCAGACCGGAGAGCGACATGTGGAGGGATCGCGGGATAGGGGTAGCCGAGAGCATCAGTACGTCCGCCGACGGATAGAGGTTCTTGAGGTGTTCCTTGTGCATGACGCCGAAACGATGCTCCTCGTCCACTATCACGAGGCCCAGATTCTTAAACTCTATGTCCTGGCTGAGCAGTCTGTGTGTGCCTATCAGTATGTCAACCCTGCCAGAAGCCGCGTCTTCGAGTATAGCCTTCTGTTTAGACGGCGCCACGAAGCGCGATACGACCTCTACGCGAACCCCAAATGGATCGAAGCGCCCGCGAAAGGTATCGTAATGCTGCTGCGCTAAGAGCGTGGTGGGCGCCATCATCGCCGTCTGCCTGCCGTCGAAGACCGCCTTGGCGGCGGCGCGGAGCGCCACTTCCGTCTTTCCGAATCCAACGTCCCCGACGAGAAGCCTGTCCATAGGGATGGGGCGGGACATATCGCGCCCCACGTCCTCTATCGCCCTCAATTGATCCGCGGTCTCCCTGTATGGAAACGTCCGCTCGAATAGGGCCTCCTGCTCCGGGTCTCCTTTGAAAGCGTATCCGCTGGATATCTCCCGCTTAGCGTAAACCTCTATCAGATATTTCGCCGCCGCTTCGGCCTGTTCCGCCGCGCGAATCGACATCTTCTTCCAGTGCCCGCCGCGAAGGCTGTCAGCCGCGGGCGTTGCCCCTGGGTATGTGTGATACTGGGATATCTTGTGGAAGTGCATGACGGGTATCTTAAGCCGCCGCTCCTCCGCGTACTCGAGCACGAGATATTCCTGAACGCCGTCTTGAGTGGCAATCTGTTCCGAACCCATGAAGCGGGCCACTCCGTAGTCCTCGTGGACGACCCACTGTCCCGGCAGGAGCCTGTCTCCCCAATCGAGCGGGACAGCCCGCTCACTAGAACCGCCTGACAACGAAAGACCCGAGAGTTCAAGGTCTCCGATGAACGAGCGGTTTGCGGCGAAATCCACGAATCCCTCCGATATAGAGCCTTGGGCAGCGTCATAGCCCGATTTTTCAGCCCAATCCCTGAAATGAGCGGTTTCAGACACGATATGTATCGAAATCCCGCGCGACGTCAAATTCGCGCAGTAGACCTCAAGGTCCCGCGTCCTGCCGCGAAAATTTGGAAGACCGATTATCCTCGTCTCGTTTTCACCCTTGGCCGCGCCCGCGGTGATCCTTATACGAGGGTAAAGGGAGAGAGATTTTTCGATGGCGAGCCACTCCGGGGTGTCCGCCATATCCGGCTCATCCTGATCGCGAACCACGCAAGCGCGGAGCCACGCGTAGCTGTCCGCGGCATTTTCAAGCAGAGAGGGTTCAAAAAAGAGGACGTGCATATCGGCGGGGAAGAAATCATCGATCGAGACGTTTCGCCTTGACGAAAGCGCGTGTACCTCTCCTTTGGAGAAGTTCCGCACGCTCCTCTGCGTATCCGTGGCGAAGTACCTCATGCTCTCGATCTCATCGTCGAAGAACTCCACCCTGATCGGGTATGAGTCCTTAGGGTCGAACAGGTCTACGATACCACCCCTGTAGGTGAACTGTCCGGGCGACCATACTATGTCAGTCCGTTCGTAACCCTTCGCGGCAAGCCATTCGATAAGGCGCGACCTGCTCGTCTCACCGCCCTTGCGCAGCGCGAGTATGTCGCCGCCAAGCGAAATGGGCCCCATGAGCGCCCCGGGCGTCGCAAGGAGGATGCCGCAATCGTCGGAGCGTGCCCACCGAAACATCGCCTCCCCGCGCTCCGCCTTTTGGGCCTCCAGCATCTGCCTGTCGCCGCCAAATGACGCGATCGCTATCTCTGGAAGCGCCTCTATCCCATTGAGGCCTGCAATTTCAGGGATAGCGCGCATCGATTCGGCATCGGCCATAAAATTTCTGACCTGCCTGGAATCCGGCAGCAGCACGAGAAGGGGGCGCTCAAAACCACGGCACAGCCAAGGCCTCGCGGCGCCGGATACGGGCAGATGAAAGGCCCTGCCGCCAGCCCACTTTTGAGATTCGATGGTTTTAAGGCTGTTATAAATCTTTGTATCGCTAGTCATAGGATATTATTATATCTGTACTGTGAACCCGTCGCCCGCCTCGCCGGACAGCCACTTCAGCAAGCTCTCCCAAGCCAGCGACTCCAAGAGCGGCCACGACTCCCTCTGTTCTTTTGTAAATTTACCAAGCACCCAATCCTTCATGCTTGCGCCGTTATTCGGGTGGTCGACCCCGGCTCGAAGGCGCGGGACGTCAAGCGTTCCCAATCCGCCAAGGATGGAGATCATCCCCTTCTGTCCCCCGGCGGATCCGTTCGCGCGATAGCGCAGCTTCCCGAAAGGGAGCGCCGTGTCGTCGAAGACTACGAGTATGTCAGACGGCGGGATATCGAAGTAACGGGACGCCTCCAGGACGGACTTGCCGCTCAGGTTCATGTAGGTGAAAGGCTTGAGGAAAGCGGCGGACTCCTCTCCTATGCGCGAACCAGGCCAAAAAGCCCCGCCAAACTTCATGCGGGGCTCGGAAAGATCAGCTCTCGAAACGAAGGAATCTATCAGAAGCCAGCCAGCGTTGTGCCGGCTCCACACGTACTCGGGACCGGGGTTTCCCAACCCCACAACCAGCTTCAATTTCGCGCTACTCCTCGTCCTCCTTGCGTTTACCCTTGCCTAAGACCTCCACCTCAGTCGTCTCCTCTTCGTCCTCAGCCACTGTATCGAGCAGAGACTTCGGGCGCGAGACCATAACGACGATCGAGTCCGAAAGCGAAATCAGATCGGCGCTCTCCGGAAGATCGAGATCACGGGCGAAAATCTCGCTGCCCATCGGCATTTTTATGGTGTCTATCACTATCTCTGACGGTATCTCCCTGGGGAGAACCATAATCTCGACCTCGCGCATCGGATGTTCGAGCACCCCGCCCATCTTGACGCCGGCGCATGTTTCCTTGTTGATCACGCGAATCGGCACCGCCACCTTGACCTTGTGTCCCTTAACGAGCTGGTACAGGTCGACGTGAAGGACATTCTGCGTCACGGCATGGCGATGTACGCTGCGGAGAAGGGCCATCTCGACACGGCCGTCCGGCAGCTCCAAGTCTATCATGCTCGTCTCCCAGTTCGGAGAATCCGTCACCCGCGACAATTCCTTGGCGTTGACTGATCCGACGATGCTATCCTTGTACTCCGGGCCATAGAAAACCGCCGGTACCGTCCCCTTGACGCGAAGCTTGCGGCAAGTCCCCTTGCCCGTGTCGTCGCGCTTTGCAAATTTGATCTTTACCGCTTCCCTTATTGCCATTCATTTACTCCTCCTTGGGCACACAGCCCTATATTCCTTAATTCCTGACGCGCTTCTCAGTCGAACAGCTCACCCTGTTTGCGCCTCGTCTTCGGCTGAAATAGAATGCTGACGGACTGTTCCAGGTGAACCCTCCTTATAGCCTCCGCGAAGAGAGGGGCTATCGAGAGATACGTTATCTTTGAACTATTTTTCGTGCTTTTCGCGCCGGTGAGTGGGATCGTGTCGGTGAAGACCATCTCCTCGAAGCTGGATTCGTCTATTTTCTGAACAGCCCCGCCTGAGAGGACGCCATGCACGGCACATGCGTAAACTTTGGTGGCTCCCTGCTTGATAAGCGCGCTCCCCGCGTGTACGATGCTGCCGCCGGTATCGACGATGTCGTCCACCAGTATCGCTATCTTGCCTTCGACCTCGCCTATGATGTTCATTACCTCACTCACGTTCGCTACGTCGTGAGAGCGCCGCTTGTCGACAATCGCTATTTCGCAGTTCAAAAGCTCCGCGAAACTCCGCGCCCTCACGACGCCGCCAATATCCGGCGAAACCGTAACAACCCGTCCCTCTTTTAACTCATTCTTCAATATTCTCTTGAAGTGCATCGCTAAGAGCGGGATGCCCGTGAGATGATCCACAGGTATATCAAAAAAGCCCTGAATCTGCCCGGCGTGTAAATCAGCCGCGACCACGCGGTCAGCGCCGGCCGTCTCCAGAAGGTTGGCCACCAATTTCGACGTGATCGGCTCGCGCGGGCGAGCCTTGCGGTCTTGCCTTGCGTAACCGAAATATGGCAGTACCACGTTAATCCTCCACGCCGACGCCCTCTTGAGCGCGTCAATAATGATCAAAAGCTCTATAAGGTTCTCGTTGACAGGATCGCACGTCGGCTGTATCACGAAAGTATCCAGCCCGCGCACGCTCTCCTGCAGCAACACCCCTATCTCACCGTCCGAGAAACGGAATATCTTACGCTCCGAAAGCGGCAGGGAGAGAGATTCGCATATATCCTTCGCGAACTTCTCATGCGCGCTGCCGGAAAAAATCTTAATACCTCGTGCCGAAGCCTCCATAGCTCAGTTCTCCTCGATACCCTTTTTCTCTTTTCCTTCGATCTTTACGCGCCCCGACCAGTTCGCTACGTTATCCTGCCTGGCGCGGGAGATAGCCAGAGCGCCCTCCGGGACGTCCTTCGTGATGACGGAGCCGGCTGCTGTGTGCGCTTCATCGCCCATCGAGACGGGTGCCACAAACATCGTATCGCTGCCGACAAAGCATCTGGCGCCAATAGTTGTCCTGTGCTTGTTTTGGCCGTCGTAATTGCAGGTGATCGTGCCGGCTCCTATATTGGTTTCCTCGCCTATCACCGCGTCGCCTATATAGGAAAGATGCGGCACCTTGGAACCGGTGCCGATCCTGCTCTTTTTTACCTCAACGAAACGCCCTACCTTTGCGGAATCGCACACCTCTGTCTCACCGCGAAGCGCCGCGAACGGCCCGATCTCGGCGTTTTTCCCTATGTGAGAATTACTGATCACAGAGGGACCGAGCACGACGGCATCCTGGTCGATCGTCACGTCACGCAGGACGGAATAAGCCCCTATGCGAACACCGGAGGCTATGGCGGATTTGCCCCAGATTTGCGCGCCTGGTTCTATAAAGACGTCTGGCCCCAGCTCGACCCTCGGGCCGACCCAAGTTGTCCTCGGATCCATGCACTTGAGGCCGTTTCGCATGTGCCAGCTTATGATTCTCCTGTTCAAAACCTCCGCGGTGGCAGCGAGGTCATTAGGTGTGTTTACCCCCAAAAGCTCCGACCGGTCATCGCACACGACGATGTTCACGTCGCCTTCAGTCTCCCCGATCAAGGCGACGGCCTCCGTGATATTGTACTCTCCCAGCGCGTTCGCCCATCCGATCTTCTCTATTACGGCGGAGAGGGACTCCGTATCGAAAATATAGACTCCGGAGTTGATCTCGTGTATAGCGAGTTCCTCCTCCACTGCGTCTTTGTCCTCTATAATCCTCACGGCGCCGTCCGCGCGGCGAACTACGCGGCTGTATCCCGACGGATCATCCATCAGAAAACTTATGAAGGAACACTGGGAAGCGGCCCGCAGGTGCTTATCCACAAGGTCGGAAAGCGTACCGGCCTGTATGAGCGGGACATCTCCGGAAAGAACCATCACATGTTCGAATTTCCTCCACCACTCCTGAGCCGCCTTCACCGCATGCGCCGTTCCCAGCTGTTCCTTCTGCCAGATCACTCCGACCTGCGGCCACTCTTTCCCGAGATAGGCTTCGACCTGCTCTCCTCCGAAACCCACAAGGAGCGATATATTCTTCAACCCAGCGTCTCGGACAGCCTTCAGAGGATAATAAACGACAGGCTCTTCGAGAAGGGGCTGCAAAACCTTTGGTTTGCGGCTGTGCATTCTAGCGCCTCTGCCGGCCGCCAAAATCAGTACAGCAAAAGAACCCAACTCCGTGTTCATTAAAAACCCCTACTCCCTTTCCGGCGCGCGATACATTTAAACATATGACAAAAAACAGAGGAAGCCCCATGACTTCCCCTCCGAATTTCTTTTGGCTGGGGTGGATGGATTCGAACCATCGATGGCGGATCCAAAGTCCGCTGCCTTGCCTCTTGGCTACACCCCAAGGGCAGAGGATATTATAACGGCAACCTCGCGATATGCCAATACCCGAAATACTATCCGCCGCTTTTCGCTTTCCTAGTGCCGGGCATTCTGCAACACCGCCGAGCCGTTATCACCTCCGTCACGGATGATCGGGTGTAATCACACCGTAGGGGACGCCGCCCTCGGCGTCCCGTTGTTCCATCCCGCCGCGATACGCGGAAATAAACGGATATGGTTTGGCATAATGACGTATTTGCCAGGACGGACGTTGAGATTCACGTAATGATCGGGACGCCGTGGGCGGCGTCCCCTACGGAAAATCACGACATATCCGCCGATATTGGCGGGGATGATGACGGGCGTGCGATGCGCGCCCCGCGCCGTTATCACCTCCG
>JAISYM010000143.1 GCA_031269875.1 Synergistaceae bacterium | reverse complement strand
CGATTCCGATGAAGGTAGCTGTCATAACGCTCCCCAAAAGCTTCAATATGGGCAATTTGAACGTGGGGACGAACTCCGACAGCTCCACCGAGATGGAATGCACTTATATCAAAGTGTGGTTTGACGGCAAAGAGGTCGTCGAACTCGACAAATTCAACTACATCTACCGCGTCAACGGCGTCGACTATCTCGAATCCGTGAGGCGCGACCTCGGCAGGGCCGGTTAAGGGAGGACACAATGTACGTAAAATTCAAGGATCCATTTGTATTCGAGGGCGAAGAGTGTGACGGAGTAGACCTGGATCTAGATCGGCTGACCGGCAATGATCTGGAGAAGGCGCAGGAGATAGTCCTCGGCCAGAAAAAGATGACTTCGAATATGCCGGAGTTCAGCAAATCTTATTGCGCGCAAGTAGCGGCATTGGCCGCAAAAAAGCCCGTTGAGTTTTTCAGGGCGCTCCCTGTGCGCGAATATGTCAAGGTTACCATTGAGGTGCAAAATTTTTTGCTGGATGGGGCTTCCGAAGTGGGAGCAACGCAGTAGAGACTATTCGGGACGCAGCGCTGTTCTGCTCCGAGTCGTGGACTCATACGCCGGTGTCGTACTGGATGTCGATGACCATGTATCAGCTCAAATCGTGGGTGGAGCTCATCGGCGAGCGAAACAAACAGCGAAACAAAGAGAGAGCGAAGGCGATGAAGAAAGGGCGCTAGGCGCTTTCACCCGGCGCGTGGCGTTTAAAGCAGCGAGACGATAAAGGCGATGACCCCGACTGCGAGGCATAGATAAGCGATAGCTTTGAGTGCCGCGAAACCGTATCCGAAGGCGACGAAGAAGAACATGAGGATATTGAATGCGTAGTCGTTCCACGCCCCTTCGCCGTCGCGAATCCTGACGAACGGGGAAATCCCGTCGCCAGCCGCTACGGCGTCCGTTTTCTCCGCCACTGCCAAGATGGGTGCTCCGTTGCCGCCGCGCCTTTTCTCAAGCCATTGGATATACTGCTCCTTGGCGCGAGATTCGCGAAGCTTGCGTTTCCATCCCATTGCAATCCCTCCCTGTGGAGATTGTATCAAAAAACAGCGAAAAAGGAGGTGCGATTTTGGGCAGGATATACGATATGGCCATCGCCTTATCCGGAAAGATAGACAAAAGCCTTAGCGCTTCGGTATTGTCGGCGGCGGGCGCGTTGTCTGGTTTGGAAAACAAGCTAAGCACGCTCCGCGCCGCTCAGCAGAAAACCGCTAAGTACAGCGGCTTGAAAAACAGCATGGCGGCGATGAATGTTGAATATCAAGCGTCTCGCGCCGAGGTTCAGAAACTTGGCGAGTGGATGTCTCACATAAAAACGCCGTCTAAAGAAATGCAGATTCAGTTCAATAAGGCGCAGTCGAAGTCTGAAAAACTACGAGAAAAGCTCTTGGGACAGCGCCACGAACTTGATAAGTTAGGCAGAGGTTTAAAAGCGGCCGGTGTTGACACAAAAAACCTCGCCAAGTTCGAAGAAGAGCTGGCGGCAAAAGCCGCTAAGGCGTCCACGGCGCAAGCGGCTCTTCAAAAGTCGCAAGCCGCGCTTACCGCAGCCCGCGACCGTTTGAAACTCAGCAACATACAGGGTGAGCTTATGGAGAGCGGCGCTATATTCTTGGCGCTCAAAAAACCGATCCAAGCCGCCGCCGCATTCGAAACGACAATGGCGGAGATAAAGAAAGTCGTCGATTTCGAATCGCCGGACGCGTTCAAGGCAATGGGTACAGACTTGCAGGAGCTTTCCCTGCGCATTCCAATGACCACGGAAGCGCTCGGCAAGATATACGCCGCAGGAGGTCAGTCCGGCATAGCTCAAAAAGACCTCCTGGCGTTCACCGAGACTGCCGCGAAGATGGGCGTCGCTTTTGACGTATCCGCTGATCAGGCCGGGGAATGGATGGCAAAGTGGCGGACGGCGTTCAAGATGGAGCAGACGCAGGTCACACAACTCGCCGATCAGATCAACTATCTTGGGAACAACACAGCGGCGAGCGCCGCACAGATATCGGATGTCGTCTCACGCATCGGGCCGCTTGGCGCTGTAGGCAACTTAGCGGCAAAACAGATTGCCGCGCTCGGGGCTTCCATGATAGGCGCAGGACAGAGCGAGGAAGTAGCGGCGACAGGCGCTAAAAACTTCATGCTGGCGCTTACCGCCGGCGAAGCCGCTACAAAAAAACAGAAAGAGGCGTTCGCGAAACTCAATATTGATCCAAAGATTCTGGCCCAAGAGATGATGCGGGATCCGGAACAGGTTATGACAGGGATACTCGAACGGATATCGAAAGTCGACAAATCCCAGCAATCAGCGCTGCTTACGCAGATGTTCGGCAGGGAATCCGTCGCCGCGATAGCTCCGCTGCTCTCAAATCTCGACAACCTGAGGCGGAACCTCTCCCTTGTCTCAGGCGAAGGCTTTGCGGGGAGCATGGAGAAGGAATTCGCGGCGCTGGCCGACACCGCGACGAACTCTTTCCGGTTGGCCCAAAACGCGGCTGCGGTATTCTCCCAGAATATCGGCGACGCGCTGCTGCCGACGGTGAAATCAGCCGCGACGTCGCTGGTCGGCATAAGTTCCGCCGTGCTCAAATTCTCCCAGGCTCACCCGGAAGCGTTCAGCACGTTCGTCAAAGCGGTCGCCGCGTTCGGGGCGTTGAAGGTAGCCAAGAACGTGACGAGTATACTCTGGACTATGGTGAAACTGCCATTTCTTGAGGCAAAAACGGCTGTCCTCGCATTGAAAGGCGCTTATATCGCGGCGGACGGCAGTCTGTTGACGATGATCAAGAACACGAAGATATTCAAAGCGGCGCAGTGGGCATTGAATGTAGCTATTGGTGCGGGGCGAAAACTGCTCAGCGTTGCCAAACTAGTGGCTTATAAAACCGTCCAACTTGCCATTGCAGTAGCGTCAAAAGTGTGGGCGGCGGCGCAGTGGATTTTAAACGCCGCCATGACGGTCGGCGGCAAGTTATTGAGCGTCGGCAAGCTAGTTGTGTATAAAACCGCCCAACTTGCCATTGCCGTAGCGTCAAAAGCGTGGGCGGCGGCGCAGTGGATTTTAAACGCCGCGCTTACGGCAAACCCTATCGGGCTTGTCGTGGCGGCTATAGCCGGTCTTGTCGCGGCGTTCGTACTCGCGTACAAAAAATGCGACTGGTTCAGGGAGAAAGTTGATTCAGCTATGGCCAAGATTAAGGCGATATTCCTCTCCGGGTTCGAGAAAATCAGCCTCGTCATCAACAAAGTTGGGGAGACTTGGGAGAAATTCAAGAGCGCCTTGGGGATCGCGCCTAAAATACCGGTGCCGGAATCGACGGCCGCGCAGATCGCCGGGAACATACCTTCTTCGATTGCCGCTCACGCGGTTGGAGGGATATTCAACAAACCGCACTTGGGGTTAGTCGCCGAAGCCGGGAGAACGGAATCCATAATCCCTCACGATTCCGGCGGAGAACGTATATGGCAGACGACAGGCGAGATGGCTGGTTTTTCGATGCAAGACGCCGGCGGAGGCACCGTTTTCAGCCCGACGATTAATTTAACCGTGAACGCTCAGCCAGGCGCTGACGGAAACGAAATAGGACGCCAGGCGTTGAAGACGCTGGAACATGAACTGCCGCGCCTGTTGCGCCGGTGCGAGGAACAGCGGCTGAGGGTGGCGTACTGATGATATGAATACATATCGAACTATACAGGGCGACCAATGGGACATGATTGCGTACCGCCTCTACCCGAACGTCGGGCGCGAGCTGTGCATGAGTAAACTCTTGGAGGCGAACGAGGAATATCGGGAGACCGTCATCTTCCCCGCCGGCGTGACACTGACGGTTCCGGAGATAGATATCCCGGTCTCGGACAACCTGCCGCCGTGGAAGAGGAAACGCGCGGGATAAACGCGCTCTGCTATAATAATCTCATGAAATGCTTTATGGCGGGGAGGGGCTTTCTGTGAAGTTCAGCGAATTTGTGCGCTTATTTTCGGAAGCTGAACTGCAAAGAGGCGTGAGGCGCAAATGTCCGTATTGTGACAGCGAAGACTGGACGATTTACACCGTCCATAGAGCTATTATGCTGTTGGGGGTAGATCCAACCAAACTTCCTTTTGCAAATACTCCTTGCATATTGATGACATGTGACAAGTGCGGTGCAATTCATCTAGTCGACCCCCGCGTACTTGGCCTTGATTTTTACCTGAGGGAAAAGATTGAGGAAGACGATGAATAGTGGTAGCGAAACGCAATTTAGCACCGAGGCTGTACATATATGGCTGTGACGGCTGTAAAATATAAAGATTCGCGAAGAAACACGAGTTCCAAGACTCCCTATGTAGAAATACACGGTACAGATATTCCTATACACATGCATCTTGTGTCCGAGAGGGATTTGGAGATATTGAAAAACGGAGGGGTTGCTTTGTATCAGAGTATATGGCTCAGTGCTTTGTCAGTGGGTGTTCCCTGTTTAATTAACGCGTGGTTATCCTATGACCCCGCAGTGCTAGACAAAACATTCCTTGGAAATGCCCTAATAGCCGCCGCGTCCCTTAGCATTGCCGCCGTTGTTTATTATCTCGGGAACAAGACTCAAGAGTTTAGTGAGCGCGTATATAAGGATATCGTCTCATCAAGAAACGAAAGGATTTAAACGGTGTCCGGCGCTCTGTCACATCTGTTGCCGCCGTGGAAGAGGAAACGCGCGGGACAGCGTTGAAAATCATCGGCAAAATGCTATAATTCGTTTAAGCAAGATCCCCCGCCGGAGAGGAAGCAGGGGAAAACATCTTGCGGGCCTTGCCCGACTGAGCTGCTAACTCAGCCGGGTCTCACAGGCCGAGTTAAAGGACGATGCGGATTAAATCCACAAGCGCTTCAAGGAACCGCGTTGCGGCTCCGAGGAGCAGTGCAAGAAGAGCTATCCAGAGTGCCATCTGGAGGCTCTTTTTTCTTGCCATCCCGAATCACCTCGATCCTGCCGGGTGATTCTCCGTCGTCAGGCAACCCCGGCAATATTGCCCGGAGCCTCTCCTGCCAGCATTATATCATCAACACAAGTGACAACTTTGTCAGAGGAGGTGGCTCTTTGCCTGAACTCCAAGACCCGAGAAGAACGCGAATAGAGCTTATTTACGAGGGGGCTGATATCTCAGAGGATATCGCCCCTTATCTTTTATCCTTCGAGTACACGGACAAATACTCCGGGGAATCTGACGACCTGCAATTGACGCTCGAAGACAGGGACATGCTCTGGCGCGATCCGTGGTATCCGGAAAAAGGGGCGAGGATTTCGGCTTCGATAGTAACCGAGAATTGGGCTCAGCCGGGAGAGACGACCTCGCTGTATTGCGGTACGTTCGAGATCGACGAGATTGAAGTGTCCGAAAGTCCGCTCCAAGTGTCAATCAAAGCGACTTCCGCGCCGAGAAGTTCAAATCTCAGAAACGAATCGAAAAACAGGAACTGGGAGGGATACAAACTGTCCGGTATCGCCGGGGATATCGCCTCAAACGCGGGGCTCGCGCTCGAATATCTGGCTTCTGACGACCCCATGTACGATACCCGCAACCAGGTCGAGCAGGACGATCTGAGTTTTTTATGGAAACTCTGCCTTGATTCGGCGCTGGCACTCAAGGTCACGGATACGAAGATCGTCATATTCGACGAGGAAGAGTATGAGGGACACGCGGCTATTTCCAAGATTGAGCGCGGGAATTTTCGTATATTAAGCATGAACATCAAGACAAAACTTGCCGATACCTACAAATCCGCAAGCGTCAAATACAACGACACCGCTAAAGACGTTACGCACGTGAGCCTTATCGACGATAGCGGCGTAGAGGAAAGCGGGCAGACGCTCAAAATAATACAAAGGGTGAAAAGTCAGGGCGAGGCTGAGAAATTAGCCAGAAGCAAGCTGCACGAGGCGAACAAGCGCGAAGTGACCGGGTCGTTCACTCTCGCCGGCGATATCGGCCTAGTCGCCGGCGTGAACGTCGATATCTCCGGTTACGGCAAATTTGACGGAACGTATTTTATCGAATCGGCCAGGCACTCCTACGGAGAGGGCGGGTATACGACTCAGATAGAAATCCGCGAGGGCGGCCCGTCGAAGAAAAAGAAAAAAGGCAAAAAATCTTCAGTTCCAGTCAAGCATATGAGCTTGATAAGTTGAGGTGACATCATGCCAATAGATAATACATTTGAGTTCATCACGCTCCGGGACGGGCATGTGAGCTCATATGACCCGACGACTCACATGGCCAGGGTCGTATTCGAGGATCATGACGATCTTGTTTCTCATCCGTTTCCCGTTCTGCTGCCGAACACCTTAAAGAATAAAGACGAGATACACCTAGACCCCGGAGAACACGTCATGTGCCTATGCTTCGGGAACGGCATAGAGAGCGGCGCTGTCCTTGGCTGTGTCTATGACGAAAAGAACCCGCCGCCCGTGGGAAACCAGGACAGAAGGGTTACGGTATTCGACGACGACTGTCATATTTTTTACGACAGGGCTGAACATATTTTCCAGATAAAGGATTCCTATGGGTCGTTCATCAAGATGAAGGACGGCGACATCATAATACAATCAGCGCGTGATGTTCACGTAAACCCCGGTTGGGAGGCAGACGAGCTTGGACAGAACCAAGGCGCTAAATTCGAATGAAGGAGATGGTCAAATATGGTTCCTCCAATTTGCCGGATAGGAGACATATGCACCGGTCACGGTTGCTGGCCGCCGCGCCCCAACGACCAAGGAAGTCCAAATATTTTCGTGAACCTCATACCCTGGCACCGGCAGACGGATCATTGGGTGACTCACTGCTGCCCACCCTGCCATGACTCCCATTTAGCACACGGGAGCCCTACCGTGTTTGTCAACCTCCTTGAAGCTGGGCGGGTTGGTGATCCGGTGGCTTGCGGCAGTCTCGTAGCTACTGGTTCGCCGAACGCTTTTTGCGGGCCATAGGGAGGGGATAAGTTATGAAAATCGGAGCGTTCGGCGACATAGTTTTCGAGGTATCCGACAGTGTTATCCGGACGTTCAGGGAGTTTCAAAAGACGACTCCGGCGAGGTGGGCGGTGCACAATATCCTTGGACACGATCCTGTGGCGGAATTTGTCGGCCCTGGACAAAAGGAAATATCCCTGCCCGTCACGTTGAACGCACTCTTTCTCGGGGGAAATACCATCGAGGACGAGATTGCGGCAATAGAAAAAATGGCTGACGAGGGAACGGTCGGGGCGCTTGTCATAGGCGAACAGGTGATAGGCAGCTTCTATCTCGACAGCGTGGGCGAGACTATATCTCATTTCGGCGGCAAGGGCGAGTTTACACACGCCGAGGTGACGCTGTCACTAAAGTATTACGCGGAAAGGATGTCGTGATATGCAATATCTGGTTTCGGGAGCGGCCAATGCCGGAGACGTGAACTTCTCACCCGTCGGCATGGTCGAAGAAGTGCTGCAAAATGTCAGGACACTCCTCACGACCATCAAACACAGCGTACCATTGGACAGGGAATTAGGTATAGACGCGGCGTTTCTGGACAAACCCGCGCCTGACGGAATGGCAAGGCTCAGAGTACAGATAGCGCGGGAGATTCAGCGCTTCGAGCCGAGGGCGGTCATCAAGATTGTCGAGTTCAAAAGATATGAAAACGACGCTCTTGCCGGCACCTTTTATCCCGTCGCGCGCATCGAGGTCATAGGGGGGTGACGACATGAACCTTTACGGCTTGCCAGATATCGCGTTCGCCGAGAAGGCCCCTGACATTATCAAACGGGACATCATCGCGAGGTATGAAGAAGCGTATTTTCAAGCGACCGGCGAGCGGATAACGCTCTATCCCGGCGACCCGAGACGCCTGTTTCTGCTGACCATAGCCGACATCATCGTCCTTCAGCGTAACCTCATCGACTACACGGGCAAACAGAACATGCTGGCATTCGCCGATAACACGAACTTGGATCATCTCGGTTTTTTTCTCGCCGTGAAACGCCTGGAGAGCAGTCCGGCGCTCGTTACGATGCGATACACGCTG
>JAISYM010000072.1 GCA_031269875.1 Synergistaceae bacterium | reverse complement strand
GCCGCCAAACCCTGGGGAACGACAGTATATCGGCGATGTAATCGCGCAGTTTGCCGACCTGGTAACCTACGCCTCTTTTTCCGATCTCGCCGAAATAAGAGAGATCCTTCCTGACCTGACTTGCCTTGAATCCGAGCCTGTCGCCAATTTGCTGTGACGAAACCACGAGGCTGCCTTCATCCAGAAGCCCTTCCATCAGGCGATGGTACTGCACCAGTCTCTCAACTGTCGGTTCAGCGACCTTCATATCGGCAAAATCTCCCTCCGAACAACTGCGGAGCCTTCATTCCCGCGGTGCGAACGGAGGCTCCGGTTATTAGCGATATCACCTGTGAGCTATGACTTCTATCTCGACCGCCCCCCCCAGAGGAAGGGACTTGACAGCCACGCACGAGCGAGCGGGGGGCGACTCTGTGAAAAATTTCGAGTAAATTTCGTTCACCGTTTTGAAGTCGGATATGTCCGTCAAAAAGACAAGTGACTTAACGACGTTCGACATATTCAACCCCTGCGACTCCAGAATCGCCCTCACGTTCAAAAGGGATTGTTCCGCCTGCGACGCCGCGTCCGATCCGGCAAGAACGCCCGTGGCGGGGTTCAATCCTAGCTGGCCGGAGCAATAGAGGAAATCTCCGGCCCAGACAGCCTGACTGTATGGGCCTACCGCCGCCGGTGCGCTTGTTGTCGATACTGTTTTTTTCATGCGCGCGTACGCTCCCCGTGATTAATTTTTTGCCTTGATGCAACTTAAGCCGGCGTATTTGGCCGTATCGGCCAAGGTTTCCTCTATGCGGAGAAGCTGGTTGTACTTGGCCACTCTATCCGTCCGCGCCAGAGCGCCGGTCTTTATTTGTCCCGCGGCGGTCGCAACCGCAAGGTCTGAGATAAACGCGTCCTCCGTTTCGCCGGAGCGGTGGGAGACGATCGCTCCGTACCCAGACGTCTTCGCCATTGAAATGACCTTCAAGGTCTCGGTGAGCGTTCCGATCTGGTTCAGCTTGACGAGTATGGCGTTGGCTACGCCGGACTCGATGCCGCGTTCGAAGCGGGTCGGGTTCGTCACGAAGAGGTCGTCCCCGACAAGCTGAATTTTACCGCCGAGCTTTTTGGTGAGGAGCGCCCAGCCATCCCAGTCCTCCTCCGACATGCCGTCCTCGATGCTGACTATGGGGTACTTCCCGCACAGCTCCTCGTAGTAATCAGCAAGCTCCCGCGCTTCGAGCTTGCGGCCTTCGCCCTCCAGATTATAAACGCCGTCCTTATAGAACTCGCTTGCCGCGACATCCATCGCGAGGCTTATCTGCCTGCCGGGTTCGTAACCGGCTTCGGTAATCGCGTTTACGAGAAACGACAGTGCCTCGGAGTTTGCCTTGAAGTTCGGCGCGAACCCGCCCTCGTCGCCTACGCCTGTCGAGTGATTTGACTTCCGCAATATTTTTTTGAGCGCGTGATACGTCTCCGCCCCCATTCTGAGCGCCTCGGCGAAAGAAGAGGCCCCGTGGGGGACAAGCATGAACTCTTGAATGTCGAGGTTGTTGTCGGCGTGAGCTCCGCCGTTTACGACGTTCATCATGGGCGTCGGGAGAGAGTACGGGCCAAGGCCCCCTATATACGCCCACAGCGGCAGGTCGTGATCGCGGGCCGCCGCGCGCGCGGACGCGAGAGAGACGCCCAAGATGGCGTTCGCTCCCAGTTTGCCCTTGTTTTCTGTGCCGTCCAGCTCGATGAGCCTTTTGTCCAGTTCTTCCTGATCCGCCGGGTCATAGCCGATAAGCTCCGGCTCTATGATCGAGTTTACGTTATCGACCGCTTGGCGGACGCCCTTCCCAGCGTAGCGGCTTCCGCCGTCACGCAGCTCGACGGCCTCGAATGTTCCGGTTGACGCCCCGCTCGGCACGCTCGCGCGCTCGCATATCCCGCTGTCGAGCCATACCTCGACCTCTACAGTCGGGTTACCCCTCGAATCCAATATTTCACGCGCGTGTACCCCTACTATTTCGCTCATTGCACAAGACACCCCTTCCTGATTATTATTAATATTATCGCGTAAAGTATATATTGCTCTAGCTTACGTCTCTGTCTTCGTCAGGGGGCAACCTTCGCTCCAGAACGGCGGACGCGCACGGCACGCCTCGTTTTATCTCGCGTTCGTCCGTCGTGAGAACCTCTACCGACAACACCCGCCTTGGGTAGGCCACCTCTATTTTGTCCCCGATCCTGACGGCTGCTGAGGGTTTGATCGTCCGCCCGTTCAGGCGCACAGCCCCCACCAGGATCATCTCCTGAGCCGCCGTCCTCCGTTTGACGAGGCGGGAGAGTTTCAGAAATTTATCGACGCGCATCGAGTGACGCTAGTCCAGAAAATCTTTCAGCCTTCTGCTGCGGCTTGGATGGCGCAGCTTGCGAAGAGCTTTGGCCTCGATTTGCCTGATGCGCTCCCTCGTGACACCGAAGCGTTTCCCAACGTCCTCCAGCGTGTGCGCGTGTCCGTCCTCCAGGCCGAAACGCAGCCTCAAGACCTCGCGCTCGCGCTCGCTCAAGTCCTCCAGCATCTCCTCCAACTGCTCGCGGAGGATCATGCTCGCGGCGACCTCCTCCGGGTTGGGCATATCTTTATCCTCGAGGAAGTCCCCGAGCTGGCTGTCCTCCTCCTCGCCAATCGGAGTCTCCAGTGAGACCGGCTCCTGCGCGATGCGCTGAATTTCCTCGACCCTGTCGGACGAAATCTCCATTTCCGCCGCTATCTCCTCGGCCGTAGGCTCCCTGCCAAGGCGCTGAACGAGCTGACGGGATATGCGGATCAACTTATTGATCGTCTCGACCATGTGTACCGGTATCCTTATCGTCCGGGCCTGATCGGCTATCGCGCGGGTGATCGCCTGCCTGATCCACCATGTAGCATACGTGCTGAACTTGAAGCCCTTCTGGTAGTCAAATTTTTCGACCGCCCTGATAAGCCCCAGGTTGCCCTCCTGAATGAGATCCAGGAATAACATTCCCCGGCCGATATACTTCTTCGCGATGCTGACTACGAGGCGCAGATTGGCGTCAACAAGGTGCGTCTTTGCCACCGGATCACCGGCCTCGACCCCTTTTGCGAGTTCAACCTCCTCGTCGGCGGTGAGAAGGGATATCTTGCCAATCTCCCGAAGGTACATCCTAACAGGATCGGAGAGGGGCAGTTCCTCGAGAGGCGTCGAATCGTCAGAACTTATGACGAGTGGCAGCACGTCCTCCTCCAACTCGTCTTTGACCTTCGGCTCGTCGACTACGTCGATTCCGAGCTCCATTATGTTGAGATAGATGTTGTCGAGTATCTCGGCGGACAGTATCTCCTTAGGCAGCCTCTTTTCGATGTCCTCGTATGTTACGAAGCCCTTCTCCCGTCCTGTATGAAGAAGGTCTCTAATGCTGTCTATATAATCCATCATCTCGTCGGCAGGCATCTCCTGGCCGGCAGACGCAACTGCCGACGCCGATTCCAGATCGGCGGCGCCGGTCTTATCCTTCTCTTCTTCCAAGAAAGCCTCCCCCTCCTCGGGAATCATCAGCTCACGCTCCTATTATATTTCCCTTAATTTTTTTCGCGAGACAATCCTTTTCGGCAATCTCCTCGGCTGCAGCCTCACCCATGAGACACTTGCCGGTCAGCTCGTCGTACCGCCTCTTAAGCGCCCTCATCCGCAGCTCCGCTATCATCTTCGGAGCGTGGTCCGCTCCGAGACCGCCTTCCGCGAGGACGGCGTCGCCTCTGGCTATCCTTCCCGGGCAGTTCGTCTCGCCGAGCATCCTCCAGCGAGCTTCCAGCTCTTCCGGCGACTCGCCCGACAGAAGCGCCGAGACGACACCCGCCGCCGCTTCGTCGGTGAGAAACGGTACAACGTCAATCTGACTCAAACTTGAACGCAGATCCTTGTCGCGCCATAGAATGCTGCATACCGCGCACTCCAAGTCGGCCGCCCTCGACCTGACCCTCTCCTCTTCATTATTATCACCACTGTTTATATATACGCCCGAATCGCCCGCATTACCTTCTGCGTAAATTGCTGATTTTGCGCCGGCGGCTTTTCTCCTGCGAAGCTCTATCTCCCTCTCGATCTGATGCTGCAAGACGCCAAAACCTTCCGCGATCTTCGGCATATAGGCTTGGATATCGAGCGCCTGCAGCGACGCAAGCCCGGTCAGCACGTCCTCTCTTGCCGCCTTGCCCTTTCCGGGGGTTCTGATATCTTTTCTCCTGACAAAAACGTGGTAAAGCGGCAGCGGCAAGGCCTTCTTCAAGAGCGAGGCAAAGAGAACGGCCCCTTCCTCGCCTGAGAGCAATTCGTCCGGGTCCTTGCCCTCCGACAGCGAGACAACCCTGACATCGACGCCCTTGCGGGAAAGGACGTACATGCCCCTGATGGAAGCCTCCTGTCCCGCGCTGTCGGAATCATAAACTATGTAGCATAGGTCGGTGAAACGCTTTATGAGAGAAGCCTGCTCGTCGGTGAGGGCAGTGCCTAAAGACGCGACAGCCTCCGTGAAGCCGGACAGATGACACCTGATGGCGTCCATATAGCCCTCCGTCAGGATGACCCTGCCTCGCTCGCGGATCGTCTTTTTCGCGGCGTGCATGAGATAAAGCAGCTTGCGCTTATTGAAAAGCTCGCCCTCAGGGCTGTTTACGTACTTTGCGCCATCTCCGTCTATCAGCCTTCCGCCGAAGCCTCTGATATGCCCCATTTCGTCGTGGACGGGGAAGATCACTCTCCCCCGGAACCTGTCATAAAGCCCCTTTTCTCCCTGCCCGGCCACGCCTGAATTAATTATGTCGGCGTCGGTGAAGCCGGATGACCTCAAGTGCGAGAGGAGCGCGTCCCACGCCTGCGGTCCCCATCCGAGGCCGAAACGCGCCCAATCTTCCCTTATGAAGCGTCTTCTTTCGAGGTAGAGGCGCGGCGCTTCCCCCCCTCCTCCCAAAAGCGACTTCGCAAAAAAATCCCCCGCCGCCTCTAAAACGAGTCCGGCGTCCTTCCGTTTTTCTCCGCCGCGCGCCGCCGTTTTGGAGAGCCGCACTCCGGCTCGCCTGGCCAACTGTTCCAAAGCCTCGTGAAACGACAAGCCCTCTATTTCCATGAGGAAGGAAAAAACGTCGCCGCCTTTCCCGCAGCCGAAGCAGTGGAACGTCTGGCGATCGGTCGAGACCGTAAACGAGGGCGTCTTCTCACTGTGGAATGGGCAGAGCCCCTTCAGTGAAGCGCCCTTCCTGCGCAGTTGGACGTAATCGCCAACCAGCTCCGCTATATCTATCCGGCTTTTTACTTCGCTAATGTCACTAGACATGTGCGCCCTTACGGGAAGCCCGATTTATTGCGAGAGGCCTACTAAAGGGTGAAGATTTAATAAAAACCCCATTTATTGCGAGAGGCCTGAAGGGTGAAGATTTAAACCCTTTAGGCGCCTCGCTTCCGAAAACGGCAAAACGGCGTTTTGACTCATCAATCAACCTTTCCTTATATCTCCACTTCACCTTCGAATACCTTGTGAACCTTGCAATCGAGAATAACCTCGCTGCCGGAGTAGTCGACGGTCATCTCGCCGCCGTTCTGAATCACGCGCACCGGCAGTCCGCGCGCGCAAAATCCGTTTTCGACGGCCGCCACGACGGCGGCGCACGCGCCGCTGCCGGATGCCGGCGTCTCGCCGTCCCCGCGCTCCCATATCCTCATCTTGAGCGTATTTTCGTCCAGCACCTGCACAAATTCCACGTTCGACCTGTTTGGGAATATGGGCGCTCTCTCTATTCGCGGCCCTATCACGCCGACGCGCGTATTCTCCAGATCGTCGCAGAACATCACGCAATGAGGACTGCCCATCGAGACGCACGTGATGGAAAAAACGCCATCGCCTATATCTACAACGCGTCCCAGAATCTTTTCGCCGGGCAGTTTTACAGGTATCGACAGCGGGTCGAAATTTGGTACGCCGAGGTTTACTCTGCCGGAAACCGCTACGCCATACCTCGTGTGGAGTTCCAGCCGCCTTACACCGCTCTGCGTCTCCACCGTGATTGACCTGCGGTTTTCTATAAGGCCTTTTTCGTAGAGGTACTTCCCGACGCAGGCTACCGCGGAAGCGCTCATCAGGCCCTCGCTGCCGTCCGTGTTAAAGAGCCTCATCTTGGCGTCCGCGCACTCGGATCTGCCGATCATAACAACTCCATGCCCTCCCACACCGAAGTTGCGGTCTCCGAGCATTATGGAGAGGGACTCCGGCGAGCTGATGTTCTGGCCGGTCCCGCTCAGACAGTCGAAGTAGAGGTCGTCCTTCCCGCAACTGTGCATCTTGCAAAAGCGGAGGGTCTGCTTGCCTGCGCGCATATCGTTGATATTTACAAGCTCTATGTTCTCCTCGCTGTAGCGACTCTTTAGGCTCTCCGCGACAGCAATGGCCGTATCTATGGACGTAAGGCACGGGATTCCGAGCCTGGTGGCCAGCGCGCGAATCTGTGCGCTCTCCCTTGCCGGATCACGGCCTCTCTGAGACGTCGACACCACGTATCGCGCCTTTCCGCTTTCGAGCAGCGTTATGACGTTGTCGGAGGCCTCGCTTATCTTGTGTATTACGATCGGCTGAAGTCCGGCGCGGGAGAGGACGGACGCCGTCCCCTTTGTCGCGTATATGGCTAAGCCCAGCGCGGCGTATCTCTTCGCGACCTCCACTATCTCAGGCTTGTCGTCGTCGCGGACTGTGAGCAGGACTCCGCCGTCCCGATCGAGTTTATAGCCTGCCGCGACCAGCCCCTTGTACATAGCCTCTTCGAGCGTTTTACCGATGCCTAAGACCTCTCCGGTGGATTTCATCTCCGGGCCCAATTGAGCGTCGACGCCCAAGAGCTTCTCGAAAGAGAATACCGGCGCCTTAACGGCGGTGTAGGGAACGAGTTTATAGAGTCCCGTCCCATATCCCATATCCTGGAGGCTTTCCCCAAGCATGGCGCGGGTCGCCAGCTCGACGAGCGGAACGCCCGTTACCTTGCTGATATACGGAACGGTGCGGGAGGCGCGTGGGTTTACCTCTATTACGTACAATTCGTCCCCGCAGACAATATATTGTACGTTTATAAGCCCCTTCATATTCATGGCCAGCGCCATTTTGCCCGTGTGGTCCACAATGCGGGCGATCAGGCCGTCATCGATGTTGAGGGCCGGGTACACCGCGATGGAGTCTCCGGAATGAACACCGGTTCGCTCGACATGCTCCATTATGCCGGGGATCAGAATATCTCGTCCGTCACAGACGGCGTCCACTTCAATCTCTATACCTCTCATATACTTGTCGATCAAGACCGGAGCGTCGATCCCTTCCGATAGGATCATATCCATGTACTCGCTCAAGTCCTCGTCCGAGAAGGCTATGGTCATATTCTGACCACCCAGAACATAAGAGGGACGCACAAGAACGGGATACTCCAGGCGATTTGCCGCCTTTATGGCCTCGTCTTTGGCGCGAACTGTCTCGCCGGATGGACGCAGTATCGAGAGCTCTTCCAGCATGGAGTCGAAACGTTCTCTGTCCTCCGCGAGGTCGATGCTGTCGAATGGGGCGCCGATGATATTGAATCCGTTTTGGTGAAGGAAACCGGCGAGTTTGATGGCGGTCTGTCCGCCGTAAGCCACAACCACCCCGATAGGGCGCTCCAGTTCAAGGATATCGTGAACGTCCTCCTGGGCGAGCGGTTCGAAGTATAGGCGGTCGGCCGTGTCGAAATCGGTTGAGACGGTCTCCGGGTTGTTGTTGATCATCACGACCTCGTACCCGAGCCGTTTCAGGACGCTCGCGCAGTGAACGCTCGAATAGTCGAACTCTATCCCCTGGCCAATGCGTATGGGGCCGGAACCCAGCACCACTACGGTTCCCTTGCCCTTTCCGCCGCTTTTCGCTATGACCTGCGCCGCCTCGTTTTCATCGTCGTGCGTGGCGTAGAAGTACGGGGTGACGGCCGCGAATTCCCCCGCACACGTGTCTACCATCTTATAAGAGGCGGACAGATGACGCGTTACCGCGCATCCTGAGATTTTTTCCAGCACGGAGTCGGGGTAGCCCAAACGCTTGCCCTCCATATACGCCTCCTCCGTGAGGCCGCCATCCCGGAGACTTGCTTCATACAGGACGAGATTGCGCAGCTTTTCGAGGAACCAGAGGTCGATCTTCGTGATCCCATGAATCCTCTGGCTGGTGACGCCCCTGCGGAGCGCCTCGAAGATCTGAAACAATCTCTCGTCAGTCGCGGTTTCTATTGATTTAAGCAAATCGCCGTCGGAGCAATCCTCCAGTTTAGAGAGGTAAAGTGTCTGCTGATGAATTTCCGCACCCCGAACGGCCTTCATGAGGGCGGCTTCAAAGCTTGCGGCAAGCGACATGACCTCTCCCGTTGCCTTCATCTGAGTGCCTATGGAGCGCGGCGCCCCGGAAAACTTGTCGAACGGCCAGCGGGGGAACTTGAGCGCGACGTAGTCCAGTGTCGGCTCGAAACAGGCGCAGGTCTTGCCGGTAACGGCGTTTTGTATCTCGTCCAGCGTGAAACCGACCGCTATTCTGGCGGCCACCTTCGCAATGGGGTATCCGGTCGCTTTAGACGCCAGCGCGGAGGATCTCGACACTCTCGGGTTCACCTCTATGACGGCATACTCGAAGCTGTCGGGGTCGAGGGCAAACTGGCAGTTGCAGCCGCCCTCTATTTCGAGCTCCGTGATGATATAGAGCGCGGCGGTACGGAGCATCTGATATTCCATATCGGCCAGCGTGAGAGCGGGAGCGACTACTATGCTGTCGCCGGTGTGAATGCCCACGGGATCGAAGTTTTCCATGCTGCAAACCGCTATGACATTGGCTGCGGAGTCGCGCATGACCTCGAACTCGATTTCCTTCCATCCCGCGACGGATTTCTCAACGAGAATCTGCGTTATCGGAGACAGGCGAAGCCCGTCGCGCGCGATATGCCTGAGGTTCTCCTCGTCGCCGGCCATGCCGCCCCCGGTCCCGCCAAGCGTGAAAGCGGGGCGCACTATTACCGGGTAACCGATCTCGCAAGCGAAAGCGGCGGCGTCCTCCACGTTTTCCACGACCTTCGACGGTATCACGGGCTGCCCGATCTTCTGCATGGTCTCCTTGAAAAGCCTGCGATCCTCCGCTCTGTCGATCGTGTCCGGCTTGGCGCCGAGAAGGCGCACTCCGTTTCGCTCCAAAAAGCCCTCCTTTGCCAGCTTCATCGCCAGCGTGAGGCCGATTTGCCCGCCTAACGTCGGCAGGAGACCGTCCGGTTTTTCCTTTTTTATTATCCTTTTCAACACAGTCGTGGTCAGCGGCTCGATGTAGATGGCGTCAGCGGTCGTCGAGTCGGTCATAATAGTGGCTGGGTTCGAGTTCACAAGCACTATCTCCAGCCCCTCCTCTTTCAGGGCGCGGCAGGCTTGGGTACCGGCGTAATCGAATTCGGCTCCCTGGCCGATCACTATCGGCCCGGAACCTATCACCAGCACCCTGCGTATGTTCGGATCAAGCGGCATTGACGCCTGCCCCCCTATCCATCATATTAATGAAACGGTCGAAAAGGAAGGACGTGTCCCTCGGCCCTGCCGCCGCCTCCGGGTGAAACTGTACGGTGAAGGCCGGAATAGCGCTGTAATCTATGCCCTCGCAGGTTCCGTCATTCGCGTTGACGTAGCGAACCTTCGCGACGTTGCGATCTATGCTCTGAGGGACTACGGCGTAACCGTGGTTCTGTGTGGTTATCGAGACGCGGCCGGTCTTCTCGTCCCTCACAGGCTGATTCGCGCCTCTGTGTCCGTATTTCAGCTTTTCGGTAGTTCCCCCCATCGCGAGCGCCAATAGCTGATGCCCAAGGCATATTCCAAGCGTAGGAACCCGGCGGGCCATGAGTTTCTTGAGCTCTTTCACGATGCCGACGTTGTCCGAAGGGTCTCCGGGGCCGTTTGTCAGCATGACTCCATCCGGTTCGTAGGAAAGTATCTCCTCCGCGCTCAAACTGTGAGGCGCCCTTATCACGCGGCAGCCGCGCGCGGCGAGGGACCTTATGATGTTCTCCTTAGCGCCGAAGTCCCACAGCACGACGGTCCTTTCATAGTCGCTCGCCCCGAATACGGCAATCTCCTTAGCGGATACGTTTGCGACCGCGTCGCGAATGTAAAAGCCCTTCAACTCTTCAAGGTCTACATTTTGAGGGTCACCCGTTATCACGCCGTTCATCGTTCCCGATTCCCGTATAATCCGGGTCAGCGCGCGGGTATCAACACCGCTGATTCCGGTTATTCCGCTCTCGGCCAAAAACGCGTTCAAGTCGCCTCGGCTTCGGAAGTTCGAGGGTTTCGGACACAATTCCCGCACGACATAGCCCTTGGGCTGAGCCTTCACACTCTCAAAATCATCCGGTATTACGCCGTAATTTCCAATCAGCGGGAATGTTTGAACAACTATCTGACCGTGATAACTCGGATCGGTCAGAGTCTCCAGGTATCCCGTCATCCCTGTCGTAAAGACGACCTCCCCGACAGCTTCCCCGGACTCGTTCGAAGCGCCGAACGGGCGTCCCTCAAATATTCGGCCGTTCGACAAAACCAAGTAGACCGCCTCTGCCAAAAAAAACACCTCTCAATTCCTGTTCATTAGTTTAATTTATTTTATCCAATAATTACATTTTACCACAGACGACCGCGTTTGAGGGACGTCAATATTGACGCCTCTCCCGCGTTCCGGTCAGCCGCGGCTCAATCATATGCTCTGCTTCAAATGAGGATTCCATACGCGAACGGTGTTTTTCCCGCTGCGCTTGGCGTCGTACAGGGCTTTGTCGGAAAAGGTCACGGAAGTGCTGTAGTGTTTCCCGGGGTGTAATTCGGCCATTCCCGCCGATACCGTAGTTTTTATGATCTTTTCAGTCCCGCAGATGCGCACTTCCGACGCCTCCACCGCGGAGACTATCGCCCAGGCGCGCTTCTCCGCCGCGTCTATATCGGCGCAGTTCAGCATCACCAGAAATTCCTCGCCGCCCCAGCGGGCTGTCATTCCGTCCGCGCCGACGGTCTCCTTGATTATAGACGAGACGTTCTTCAACACATCGTCTCCGGCGTCGTGCCCGTAAACATCGTTTACCTTCTTGAAGTCGTCTATATCTATCATAATGAGGAACGCACGCCCCGCGCCGTCCGTAAGCTCCCCGCATTTTTGAAGGAGCTTGTCGTTCATAGCGCCCCTCGTCAGCAGTTTCGACAGAAAGTCCGTGGCGGCCGCGGTGCTGAGCGTATTGAGGCTGTCAATTTCCTCCGTCACGTCCTGCAGGCACTCCATGAACTCGTGATCGTTCAGGTAATGGAGGTAGCGCCGGTAATACATCTTCCGGTTATTTTTGGGAGAAACCATCATTTTTTGAGACACGGTCATGTCGACACCGTGATTCTTCATGTATTCCATCTCGGCGGAGTACTCGGCGCGCATGTCCTTGCCGAGAGCTTTGGACATTTCGTCGATATTGTTCTCCTGATCCCTCAGCTCGAACCCCCAGTTCCTGAATATGGGATTGTTGCCCTTGCTGATGAATCTTCCCGTCTTAAGGTCGCCCCAGGCCAGGTCGAACGTCTGCTGTTTTCTAATCAGCCTGGATATCTGACTGTCGTATTTGGACAGTCTGCGGAAGGCGTAGAGGATCGTTATCAACATAACGGAGCCAAGGAATACGACGTATTGCAGAGTGCTTCTGCGGGACTCGCGGAGCCGTATGTAGTCGGATTTATAGCGATCCGAAATGTGCTTCCACCGGTCGAGCGCATCCGGGTAAAGCGCCTGGCGCAGAAGTATGGCCTCGTTGTACAGACGGTTCAGCACGGTATTTTGCGCTCCGCACATCATCTTCACGGAGACGAGCGCCTGCGTGTCGTCGAACTCGCGCAGATCGTAATCCCTTAAGATGGTACATTGGTAGTTATATGCCATTTCGCTCATGAAAGCCACGTCTACCTGGCCTCTTTTGAGCGCGTCTAGCAGAGACGTCCGTGAATTGAATATCTTCGGGCGATTGCCGGGTGAGACGTCCCAGTTGACGTATGTCAGACCGTTCAGCGTCGTGCCGACCGCCGCGCTGCCCAAAGGTTTCCCGCCTGTGTCCCGGTACGAGTACGTTCTTATGTTATCCACCCATATCGGGAGCGAGTACGTCAGGCTTGGATCGCGCGCGAATTCCGGGTTGGTATACGCGTCCAGGGCGAAGTGGGTGCGTCCGGAGCGTACACGGTACGCGGTGGAGTTGATGTTGGCGTTGGAGTTGTCGAGATCCTGAATCACCAGAGGTATACCAGTCAAACTTTCAAAAATCTCGTTTATTTCGAGCATGAATCCTTTGCGCCCACCATTTTCGATGAAGCTGAGGGGATACATGTCGCCTCCGTCTATCATCCTGACCTCAGAGTAGCGTTTTCGGACGTATTCTATCTCCTCCGCAAAAAGTTTTTTTGCCGAGAAAATGATTGCGTCTATCCTGGCTCTCTCAACCGCCGCTCGCAGCGCACCGCCCTCGGGAGAGCCTAAAAAGCGGTTGAGTATATCCATAAGCGGTTTCAGATCCTCATTCGCCGTGACGAGGTACTGCGCGGTCTTGAAATTCTGGTCGGCGAACTCATGGCGGACTCCGGGCCGGCTTATGATTTCGATCTCGGTGTTGTTGAGCGCAAGGATGCAGTCTATCTCTCCGGTTTGAAGCGCGTCGAGCAGCGCGGGCATAGACTCGTAATAAAGAACCGCTCCGTCGGGATGGAGGTACGAGGTTATCCCATCTCTCGCGATATTCTCGATGAGAAGGCCGACCTTTTTGTTGCGCAAAGCTAGTTCGCTTCCAAGCGGGCGTTCGACGGCGGTGACTATTTGAGCGCTTGTGTAAAAAATCGGACCGCTCGTGATGTACTTCCGTTTTTTGGCTTCGGGGAGAGAGACGATGCCGAGAAAATCGACCGCCCCATCCTCGACGGCAGTGAACGCGTCTTTCCAGGCGGTTTTCCGCAGGCGGAGTTCGATGCCGAGCTGATTCCGCATGAAATCAATCAAGGGCAGGAGCATCCCATGTTCCTCTCCTTCGTAAGCCGAGTACAGCAAGTCAAAAGAGTAAGCGAGGACAAGGGGCTTCTCGCGGAGTTCGGACAAGTAATCGCTCTCCAGCGCCGTCAAGTCGAACGAAACAGCCTGTGCCGGCCCGGAAGATGTGAGGAGCATGACCATGACCGCCGCGATATGGCCGTAAATCCATCGCGGCAATTTATATCTACTACGCGATTTCATCCGGCGCACTGTACAGTGTGTTTACCGTATCCCGAAGACTCAGGTATCGGGAAGGCGAAAGTCTTTTGTCCGTTCATCTCAGATTTTCCTTTCACTGTTGTAAATCAACGCTTCCGCTAGTATAAACTCGAATGACTTTGTTGCAATACGGATATTACGCAGTCACTCTGAATACGCCCGAGCCTGAATTGGAATAAAGGGCGAGCCGGTCGGTATTTCAGGGTTTTTTGTGATAATATTGCACGATTACCAATAAGGAGGTTCAAGCAATGATCCAATTCAGTCCCCTCGTCATGGTGCCAGGCCCCACCCCCATAGCCAGGTCTATACAGGAACAGATGAGCAGAGAGACAATCGCTTATAACGACCCGCGTTTTGTCTCCGATTTCGACGCCCTTATTCTGGACTTGAAAAATATCTGGAGATGCGACGGAGCGGCCTTTGTCGTCGCGGGTTCCGGAACGATGGCGATGGAGATGGCCGTCTCCAACATCGCGGGAAGGGGGGAGAGCGTGCTGGTCTGTTCCAACGGTTTTTTCGGGGACAGGTACGTCGAAATATGTTCCCGCAAGGGCTATGACCTTGACACGATAAAAGCTCCCTGGGGAGAATCCGTCTCCGTGGAGGAGATCGATAAAAGGCTTTGCCAAAAAAAGTTCAGCGCTCTCATCGTCACGCATGTGGAGACTTCCACGGGCGTAGAGCTTCCCCTTTACGAGTTAGCGGCGATGACGCGCCTGAAACACCCCGATGTGCTGCTGGTCGTGGACGGAGTGGCTTCGGCCGGCGCGGCGGAGTTCTATATGGACTGGGGTGTGGACGTAATGCTGACCTGCTCGCAAAAGGGCATGGGCATCGCGCCGGGCCTCGGAATACTGTGGGCGAGCAGGAGAGCCATAGAAAAGCGCTTGAGTATGCCGCCCATTGCCGAGTCCTACGTTGACTTCGTAAAGTGGATCCCGGTTATGAAGGACGCGAAAGCGTACTGGGGCACCCCGCCGGTAAACATGATTTGGGCGCTCGTCGAAGCGATTCGCATAATAAAGGAGGAGGGCGTGAAAGAGCGGGACGCGCGTCACCGGCATTTTGCCAGGGCTGTGCGCCGCGCCGTCTCCGCGTTGGGTTTCAAGCCTCTGGCGGAGGACGGCCTTGCGGCGCCCACGGTTTCTGTCTTTCTCTACCCACAAGCCGCCGGCATAAAAGACGAGAAATTCAGAAGCGCGGTATACGATGAAGGCGCTCACATCGCCGGCTGCAAGGGTGATTTTGAGGGCGCGGGTTTCCGAGTCGGACACATGGGGAACATAACGGCGAGCTCGCTTGTTTCGCTCACGGCGGCGATAGAGAGGGCCTGCGTCAGGTGCGGTTACCCGATAAAGCTGGGCTGCGCGCTGGCCGTTCTGCAGGAGGAACTGCTCGTGTCGCCCCGCGAGGATTAACTGACCGTGGGATCAACCGGATAAAAATATAGAAAATAACGCATATTGATTTTATTTTTCATAGGGGGTATCCTTGCTTTAGTTTGTTTTGCTGTGGCCGCCGATCTGGTGGAAAAGCATTTGGAGGATATTATGTCTCTCTTAAAAGTGGTAAAGGTTCCAATCGATATGCTGGGTTCCAGCGAGGGAGTAGTCGCAAAGGAGATCGCGACGCCAGGCGGCGTGGTGATACTGCCTATGGGCGTCGACATAAGCCTTTTCGAAGCGTCTATCGGTCTGCTCGTCAAAAAAATGAGGGAATGCGGCATCGAATATGTCTACCTTAATCCGCCTCAGCAGCTCTCTGAGGACGACATAGAAGCTATCCTGGAAAACGTATACTCCGATGAGGATTCGCTGATAAGCAAGCAGAAGGCAAAGGATGTCGTAAAGCACGTGGACAGCGTTTTCAACAATATTCGCGCCGAGGACGAGATAAGGCCGGAGATGGTGAACGCTATGACAAACCTTGGATCCTCGCTCACTGAGGATTTGCTTCGCAACCCGTCAGTGACGCTCTCCCTCGGAAAGGTTCAGGAGGCGGACGAGTATACGTTTATCCACTCCTTCAACGTCGCCGTCCTCACCGGGTTTCTTGCCAACAAACTTCATCCGGGCCACACAGAATACATTCAGAAGATAGTTATGGGCGGTATTATGCACGATCTCGGCAAAGCCAAGATTCCGATAGAGATACTGAACAAGCCAGGTCCGCTTAAAAAGGATGAGTTTGCCCAAATGCAGCGGCATCCTGAGATCGGGGTCAGCCTGGCAATAAATTCCGGTGTTCGGGATCAGGATATACTGAGCGTGATATCCGGGCATCATGAAAAGTGGTCCGGCGGCGGATATCCAAGTCACCGGAAAGGCGAAGATATCCCTGAGACAGCGAGAATCGCGGCGGTAGCGGACGTCTTCGACGCGCTCACGGCGCGGCGAGTCTACAAAAACGCCATGCCGTCACGCGACGCGGTAACGCTGATCCTGAATGACGCGGGCATTCATTTCGACCCGAGGGTAGCGCGCGCGATGCTGGTCAGCCTCGGGCTCTATCCGCCCGGTTCCATAGTATCGCTGTCCGACGGACGAATCGGAATAGTCATCTCGGGCGGCGGCAAGGATCTCGTGCGTCCCACAGTGATGTTGATGGATTCCAAGAAGAAAAAAGAGGACGGCGGAGCGCCGAATTTTATTGACCTGAAAAACGAAAAGTCGCTTTGTATCTCCAGTTATCTGGGACAAGGCGACAAGAGAGAACTAGGTATATGAAGAAAGCGGCCGCGGGGCCGCTTTCTTCATACTTAACATATATCAGCGCGAGTCTAGAAGGCTGAAAACAGGCTCGATTAACCGGCGCTTACTTTAGTATTTTTTAAACGAAGTGCCCTTTGCCTTGCAAATGGGGCAATTGTCCGGTGCGCCGCCCTTTTCAATGTAGCCGCAGACAGGGCAGAGATAATAAGCGGCGCCGCTGTCGCCGCCGATGTTATCCAAAGCCTCCTGATACAGCTTTGCGTGAACCTCCTCGGCAGCCTTGGCGAACCCGAAAATACGGAGAGCCTGCTTCTGCTCCTCGCTTTGGGCATCCTGCTCGAAATTCGGGTACATCGTCTGATACTCGTAGGTTTCGCCCTCGATTGCCGCCTTGAGATTTGCTTTCGTGTCGCCAATCTTGCCCGCAAGCTTCAGCTCCGCGGTGGCATGAATGTTCTCCGCCTCCGCGGCCGCGAGGAACAGCCTCGCTATGTCCTTGTGCCCCTCTTGTTCCGCCTCGGCGGCAAAGGCGGTGTACTTGCGGTTTGCCTGAGACTCGCCCGCGAAGCCAGCCATCAGGTTGTCATTGGTCTTCATGATAAAAAATTCCTCCCATTCTTTTTTTGCGACTCAAATCTATCGGTCTAATTTAAAACCATTTTAATTTTAGCTAACTTTCCACTCCTGTCAAGCCCCTCTGGAAAATCCTGGTTAAGTCCTTGTGGAGTCAGGCTTCCTAAACGGCAAAATACCGTTAGGCGAATTAATCAGCGTTTCATTATATACATGGAAGTCCCTTATCTGTCCGCGTTGCCGGAGCGGGGCGCTTCGCTCTTTTCCACCTCCGGGATTACAATCTTCGGATTCACGGCCAGTATACGCTCCTTCACGTGGAGGAGCCTCCGTTCGTCCGGGGGATGGGAGTTGAAGCCGGACGGCTGGGTCTTGCCGCCGAAGAGCGCGAGGCGCTCCAATGACGTGTACAGGCCGGTCGGATCCTTGCCTCCTTTGAACGCGAGGTCCACGGCGAAGTCGTCGGCCTCTACCTCCTGCTCTCTGCTGAAGCCGGCCGTCGCCAGCCCCGCCGCTACGCCGGCGGCAGCGTTGCCGATAGTGTTGTCGCCGAGTGCCTTGCCTAAAAGGAGCGCGGCGATTCCAACGCCGGCCGCGTTGTTAACCCTGCTCTCGTAGTGTTTCAGAACCGCGTGTCCCGCCTCATGAGAGAGTACGCCGAAAATTTCTTCCTCTCTCGTCAGGATTTTCATCAGCGCCGTCGTCACTGTCACCGATTTGCCGGAGGTAACCCACGCGTTCGGAGACTCGTCCTCCTTTATCGAAAGAGGGAGCGGGGTTATCCCAGCGATTTTGCACACATCGGCCCAGGCGTTCCTGACATCTTTTTCTGTCAAGCCGGCCGACGCCGTTTCGCACATGAGGAGCAGCGCCGCGAGTGAAAGGGATACCTTCGCAAGCGTTTTCCAAAAGTTTCCGCGCACTGCCTTCACCTCGCTTTATATGATTTTTATTTCTTTAAGAATTATATCACCCTATCCGCGCACTACGCCCAGCCAATCGGCCCATCCCCGCGTCATTTCTTGCCGCCTGGGCAGATATTCGGCATAATTATACGCAGTTTTTAAAAAACCGCCGTTCGGCGATGACATATTTGGCGGGCTTTGCCGGCCGTTATGGATTTGTTTTTAAAAAAACGCTTGTCTATTATCGGATATCTGGTTAGACTCTATAGGCGGCTGGAATGTGCCGCCCAGTTTTTTGTTTGGAAGGCGTATACATGAACTGCGATAAGAATGCTCTCTTTCATATAATAAGCCACACCGATCTCGACGGCGTTACGGCGGCGGCGCTGGCGTGGCGCGCGTTTTATCACAGGGGTGCGCCAATACGGCTTTCGCTCACCGGATACGGCGAGGTCGATAATTTGATCATGGAGTCGATAAAAAGCGGCTGCGGGATGGTCGTCCTTGACCTCTCGCCTCAATTCCAGGCGACCGTTGATGAGATAGACAGGACGTTTCCCTCTGGGAGCGCGCCGTTTTTGTTCGATCACCACAAGAGCACGTTCGAGAAGTACGCCAACCGCCCTTGGATTGTGGCGGACACGGCGTATTGCGGCGCTATGGTATACTGGAATTGGCTGTTTGCGGGCAACGCGGACAGCGAGACGCTTCGGAGGATAGAACCGCTGCGCGATATCGTCCGCATAGCGAACGACAGGGATCTTTGGATAAACGAGGATCCGGACGGCAGACTATGGCAGGCTATGATAACGCTCTGCGGCGAGTGGGGCGCATTCGCGAGGCTTATCTCGAATCCGTGCGCCGTCTTTACGGAGAGCGAGAGAGCCGCGGTGACGGGCTTCGTGTCCCGCCAGGAGGAGCGCTTCAAGCGGGCAAAGGAGCATCTATCGAAGGATTGCGCGGGGAACCGTGGAGGCTTCCTGTTCCTTGGGGACGGCTTTCTGGAATTTGGGGACACGTCAGATTTTTGCGGTATGCTTCTGGACAGCCCGGATCGAGGCGATCGTGGAGATGAAAAACCGCCTGTTTTAGTGGCTCTGGCGTATAAAAAAACCGGAGGCGGGTGGGCTGTATCCCTCCGCAGCCGTAACGGCCTGGCCGGCAAGGTCGTGTCGCTGCTCAAGGATGGACGGAAGATCCGGGGCGGAGGTCATGGAGACGCCGCCGCCCTCTATTTCCCTAATAACTACAGTGAGGGAGGGATCAAGGAGAGCGTTTCGGCCGCCCTTAGAGCGGAGAGCGAAAGCGCCTCAGGAATGGGCGTCACTCTTGGTGATCTGATAAAAGGAGCGATGTAATTGGAGTACAGGATAGCGCTCTTCTACGCTTCAGCGGGCGCCGGGCACAAAACCGCCGCGGAAGCGCTGAAAGAGTGGTGCGAGGCCGAATACCCCGGATCGAGCGTGTTGTGCAAGGATGTCCTGGACTATGTTCCGAGGTGGATCCGGTGGAGCGTGGTGAACGCGTATCTGTCGATGGCGAGGAACTACCCGTGGCTGTGGTATCGTTTTTACCGCAGCGCGGATCACCACTCCGGAAAGGAACTCTTCGCCGGTTTCTGGGACGATATCCACAAGAGCGTCGGGCGTGCCTACGTGAAGTACTTGATTCACGACTTAGAGGAGTTCTCGCCCGACGCCGTTCTCGTCACGCATTTTTTCGGGATGCCCCCTCTCCTTGACAAGTGGGAGAGATCCGCGCCGATATACTATGTCGGCACCGATTACCTGAGCCACAGGTTGGAGCGCGATCCCCGCTTCGACGGATGGTTTGTCGGCAGCGCCGAATCCGCCAGGCAGCACAGGGCTGACAAGGTGCCGACGTCGGAGCTTTCCCTGAGGGACTTCGGCATCCCCATATCGAAAAAGTTCCTGTCTCAGACGAGCAGACAAGACGCGAGAAAAAAGCTGGGGGTGGATGAGGAGACGGTGATGGTGCTTGTCTCCGGCGGCGATACGGGCGCCGGGCCCCTCGGCGTGATCGCCGATTCCATGCTCGAATGTGTGAACTGGCGCGTCGACCTGATATGCGGCGGCAACAGCGCCATGATGGATCTGCTGCGGGACAAATATTACCCCTTCAAACACATCAACGTACACGGCTTTGTGGATGACATTCGCGACTACTACGCCGCAAGCGACGTTGTACTCATCAAGCCGGACGGGATATCGTGCGCGGAAGCGCTGGCTATGGAGCCGCCCATTCTGCTGATCGACCCTCTGCCCGGTCAGGAGCAGTACAACTGCGATTATCTGCTGGAACAGGGCGCGGCGCTCAGGCTATTTGAAAACAGGCGCGCCGGTGAGCAGATAGCCGAGCTGCTCGACTCCGGCAACGAGCTGGCGAGCGTCTCGCGCAGGGCCGGCGAAATCGCCAGCCCCTCCGCCGCGAAGGAGATACTGGCTTTCGTGACGGAGAGAATAGAGGCGAACAGGGCTGGAAAAAAAGCGCGGGAGCGCGATAAAGAGGGGCCTGAAAAAACGCCGCCGCCCGAGGATATGTGAGATCGGATCGCGCTGTGAAAATTATCGGGCCTCGGGGGAATCCAAGACGATAATACGCCATTTTAAGATCACGGATTATGACGAGGTATACGCGTTGTGGCTGCGTACCCCGAATATGGGCTTTAATGACATTGATGACAGCCGGGAGGGCATTGAGCGCTACCTGAAGCGCAACCCCTGGACGTCGTTCGTCGCGGAAGCAAGCGGTGAAATTATTGGCTCGATAATGTGCGGGCACGACGGGCGGCGCGGGTATATCCACCATACCTGCGTGGACAGCCGGTTTCGCCGCAATGGAATAGGCGCGCGGCTCGTCGAGGCGGCTTTGGGCGCGCTCAAAGAGGAGAAGGTCAGCAAGGCCGCGCTCGTCGTATTCGCGAGCAACGAGGGCGGCAGCGCGTTTTGGGAGAGCATGGGCTTTACGACGCGGCCAGACCTCAATTATCGTAACAGGGCCCTGGTCGAATTGAAGCGGATAGACACTTAGAAATCATCAGAGCGCGGCAGCGACAGCCCGGAGGGTGAAATGGCTTACAATACAATATTATTCGACGCGGACGGTACTCTGTTCGATTACGACAAGGCTGAAAAATTCGCGCTAGCTTCGTCGTTCCGCAAGCACGGGATACAATTTTTGCCAGATCGCCACGCGCTCTACCGGAAAATAAACGACGGCAAGTGGAAACAGCTCGAAATGGGCGTCATTTCCAAGGACGAACTGCAGACGAGCCGGTTTGCCGACTTGTTCACGGCGCTTGGCATCGCCGGCGTCGACGCCGCCGCTTTCAACGCCGATTACCTCGCTTGCCTGGCTTTTGGCTCGGATCTGATAGACGGGGCCGCCGAGGTATGCCGTTCCCTGTCCGCGACGAGGCGGCTCGCGATAATCACAAACGGCGTATCGGCGACCCAACGGAGCAGGCTCTCCAAGTCAGTGATCAAGGATTATGTCTCGTATGTATTCGTGTCCGAGGACATCGGCTACGCCAAGCCGGACTCGCGGTATTTCGATTTCGTCTTTGAAAAGATGGGGCTGATCGACAAGTCCAGCGTGCTGGTAGTGGGCGATTCCCTGACTTCCGACATCCGGGGAGGCGCAAGCTACGGGCTGGACACCTGTTATTACAATCCGCGCAAGCTGGAGAACCTGTCCGGAATAAAACCCACTTTTGAAATCAGCTCGCTTGCCGAGATATTTGACTGGATTTGAGTATTTACAGGCCATAAAGTAAGGTCGCGTTTGACTAATTGGAGCCTGCTGTTAGAATAGTATACGTTGTAAATACTATCGTTATCAAAATAGGGTCAAGAGCGCCTTAATTTTGAACAAGATCGCAAATTTGACGGAAATCTATAACAGACTTTTCGCAATTTGCTGAAATTTATGAACAGCGTCGAGGTGAAAACCGGAATGAGTTTTATTATAAATGTCCTCTCTATGCAATCTGTAGAGCAAATTACAGCCGATACCCCTATGATGGGGCACGAGGTTCTGACGCTTGCGGGCTTGCGCGACAAGAACAGGGTGATGGCGTGGAGGGTCAACAGGATACTCCGCCCGCTCGGTTGGGTCATAGATGATGAGGCCGATGTCGAATTTGTCGATTTATCCACTATCGAAGGGATCGAGATATACCAGAGGACGCTGACGTTCGTCATGGCGCTGGCTTGCAAAAGAGCCCTCGCGAGGGGCGTTATAGTCCGATATTCGATGAGTTCGAGCTTTTATTGCGAGCTCACCGGCGGGGAGGCATCCGAGGAGCAAGTGACGGCGATAAAGGAGGAGATGGAACACCTCGTCTCTATGGCGCTTCCCATACAGATGGCGATACTGCCGCTCGACAAGGCGCGCAGGATTTTCGACAGGCAGGGGGACGCCGACAAGGCCCGGCTCATGCAGTGGATCGGCATGGATCCGATAACCGTGTATCGCTGCGCCGGTATGTGCGGTTATTTCGGCGCCCCGCTGGCCGCCTCGACCGCGATGGTGAAGGCCTTCGACCTCAACCGGTACTCGCCGGGTTTCCTGCTCCGCTTCCCGGCCATAACGGACGTCGACACAGTCCCGCCTGTTCAGGTGGTCCCAAAGCTGATGGACGTCTTCCGCGAATACTCGACGTGGCTTTCCGTCCTCGGCCTCTCGACGATGGACAGTCTGCACGACAGGATATCGAGCGATCAGTCCCTGGACCTGATTCTTTTATCCGAGGCGTTCCACAGCGAGACGCTTTCACGGATAGCGCGCGAGATAATAGACAGAAAAAACGTACGCCTCGTCTGCCTCGCCGGCCCGTCCAGCTCCGGAAAGACCACCACGTCGCGCCGCCTCGCCATACAGCTTCAGGTGTACGGTAAGAATCCCGTGGCTCTGGCGCTGGATAATTATTACGTTGACAGGGACGAGACGCCCCGGGACGAAAACGGCAACTTCGATTTCGAGGCGCTGGAGGCCCTTGACGTGCAGCTGATAAACAAGAACCTGGAAGAGCTTCTGAACGGCAGTGAGGTACATCTGCCTATGTTCGATTTCGTCTCCGGTTCGCGAAAGGCTGGGCGCAGGCTGCGCCTCGAGGAGAATGACATACTGATAATCGAGGGCATACATGGGCTGAACGATAAACTCACTGCCCACATCGCGCCGGATGTCAAGTACAAGGTATTCATCTCACCCCTCACAGGCGTCAGCCTGGACACGTACAACAGGATAGGCTCGACCGACATCCGTCTTCTGAGAAGGATAGTCCGCGACCAAAGGACGAGGGGGCACAGCCCGGAAGTCACTCTGATGATGTGGCCCTCTGTGGTGAAGGGCTCCCACAAGCACATTTTTCCATACGAGGAGGGAGCGGATATACTCTTCAACACCTCTCTCGTATACGAGATAGCGGTCATAAAAGGTTACGTGGAGCCCCTTCTCCGCGCGATACACGAGAGTTCGCCCTCTTACGGGGAAGCGAGACGCCTTTTATCGATGCTCAGTTTCGCGCCGGTCATCCCGTCTGAAAATGTCCCAAACCTCTCTATCCTGCGAGAGTTTATCGGGGGAAGCTGCTTTGATGACTAAGGCGAGACTGAAGGGCAAGAAGGCTGACGCGCTTTGTTAGTCTTACACGGCGCTTTCTCCGGAGGGCCTTTCCTCTGGGGGGAGCGTTCTTTTGCCAAGATAGGGCAAAAAGGCCCTTACCCCGTCCGGGCCCGCGCGCAGGCGCGCGAGGAGGAAAACGGCCGTCCCGCCGCTCACCCCTGGGACGCCGGCGCGGATAATATCATTCAAGCGCTGGGCAGCCTCGGTTTCAAGTATGACCGGCCCCCGGCGGAGGGGGCCGAGCTCCTCCTCCCAACCTGCGCCGGACAATATCCCGTCCCCTCATCCACGCTGCTCGGAGAGATACCGGCATCATACGGGGATAAAAACGCGCCGCGCGGCATGAGGCTGTGGTTCGTGGAGCGCGTCCCCCTCGACGTGAAGGATTTGATAGCGCTCGTGCCGGTATTCGCGCGCGCCGGAGATCTGACGCCTGAAGGCCGCCTCTTGGCGCCGGGTCTGATGATGGCGCCGGATCTCTGCTTCGTCGCGGAGTGCCTGAGATTCGCCCGTTCTCTCCTGGAGAGGGGCAGGTTTTTGCCGGATATAAAGACATCCGAGGGAGAGCGCGGCGAAGTACGGTACGAGTCGACATGGAGGCCCCTTCTGGCCGGCGACGACGCGGAGCGCTCCGCGAGGCTCGCCAGGCTGATGCCCCCGATTTTACGGTTCGGCGGCGGTAAGTCCCTCCCGGAAACCGCTGACGCGGTCTTATCCGATATATTCCGCTTTATGATAGACGGTTTTGTGCGCTGGTCGTGGAACAAGAAGCACAGGACGGCGCATGATGACGTAAGCGGATGCCACAGCAGGCTCGCGCGCGTTCTGGCGGGGCGTAACGACGCCGAAGACTGCGCAGGCCTTGCCGAACGAAGAAGAAGGGGGCGGCTCGTTAGCACGAAGAACCCGCATCTTCTTTGGGTGAGGTCGCTCGGCTGGCGGAACGGAACCTGCGGCTTCCCGCCTCCGCTCGAGTCGATATATCAGGATGTCAGGGAGTGGTGGAGCAGCTTCGAGTGGTTCGCCCGCACTCCCTTCAAGCTGTGTGTTAAGCTGACCGGCGCGGACGATGGAGCGTGGCGGCTGGAGTACTTTTTGAAGTTTCCGCAGACTGGAGAAATGATTCCGATCGAGGAGGTCTGGTCTGGAAGGCGGCGTTTTTGCGGTGAGACGGACGGGAACTGTGTAAGGAGGTTCGTCCTTCTGACCTTGGGGCGCATAGGCTCGATCGTGGCGCCTGTAAAAAGAAGCCTCGACGAATACGCTCCGGCCGGCTGCCCCTTGTCTGGCGGCGAAGCGGCCGATTTCCTGTTGTCGCAGGTTCAGGCTCTCGAAAACAGCGGCGTCGGCGTCTGTTTTCCGGAATGGTGGCGTAGGGCCTCGACGGAAAAGCTGACACTGCGCGGAAGGGTCACGGAGGGCGTCGTGCCCGTCAATTTCTTCCGCGATATGATAGAGCGCGGTAATAAGCCGGGCCCTGAGTCCGGCACGGCATCAAGCAAAGAAGTCCGTGTCCGCCTGAAATGGGAGATGGCGCTCGCCGGTTCCGTGCTCTCCGCGGAGGACACGGAGCTCGTCAAAAGCAAAATGACGCCCCTTATGTTCATTCAGGACCGCTGGGTCTTCGTGAGACCTGAACGCGTCGACCGCGTCAGCGCGCGCATAGCGGCTCTTCCAGAAGATGTTTCCGCGGCGGAAGCGCTGAGGCTCGCGGTGAGCGACCCGCATATAGACGGTTTCTTGGACTCCCTGGAGATGGAGAGGGTTTATGACTCTCTCTCCAAGGGGATTACGTCGGAATTGGCCGGGAAACCCAAGGGGATGAGGGGTGAGCTGCGTCCATACCAATCGAGGGGCGTCTCATGGATGTCTTTCCTCTCTGGGCTCGGACTCGGCGCGTGTCTTGCCGACGATATGGGACTCGGGAAGACGATACAAACGCTGTCGATGATACAGCATTGGCGCGATATGGGCGAGCGCCGGCCCGTGCTGTTGATCTGCCCTACGTCCGTTCTGGAGAACTGGAGGCTGGAGGTGTCGCGTTTTCTGCCGGGGTTGTCCATTTACCTGCATCACGGCCGCAACAGAGCCAAGGGCAGTGATTTCGCGAGCGAGATAAGCGGGTACGCGATAGTGCTTTCCAGCTATTCCGTCCTTCAGCGCGACTGCTCGCTCTACAGCGGAATAAAGTGGGCCGGTATCGTGCTTGACGAAGCCCAGAACATAAAGAATCCTGACACGAACCAGGCAAAGGCAGCTCGCGGGATAAAATCGGATTGGAGGGTCGCGCTGACCGGTACTCCGATTGAAAATCACGTGGGGGATCTCTGGTCGATTATGGAGTTCCTGATGCCGGGACTCTTGGGCAGCAGGAGATTCTTCTGCGAGGAGTACGTAAAGCCGATTCAGGAGTCGAGGGACCTTTCGCTCTTGAATGACTTGAAGCGGGCAGTCTCGCCGTTCATAATGCGGAGGATGAAGACAGACAGAGACATTGTCCCCGATCTCCCGCTCAAGATCGAGACTAAGGTATTCTGCGGGCTGAAAAAGGAACAGGCGGCGCTGTACTCCGAGATAACCGACGGCCTGAGCCGTGAAATCGCCGGGACCGGGGGCATCAAACGCAAGGGGCTTGTCCTTGCCGGGCTCACGAAGATAAAGCAGATATGCGATCACCCATCGCTCGTAGTGAAGGACAAAAACCCATCGCAGGATAGATCGGCAAAACTGGAGCGCATGTTGGCCCTGGCAGAGGAAATGTTCGAGACGGGCTGCAGGACGCTCATCTTCACTCAGTACGTCGAGATGGGCAGCATATTGAAGTTTCAGCTTCAGGATCGTTTCGGCAAAGAGGTAATGTTTCTGCACGGTTCAGTCCTCAAGGATTCCCGCGACAGTATGGTCAGGCGTTTTCAGGAGGGCAAAGGGCCGCAGTTTTTCGTGCTCTCCCTGAGAGCGGGAGGAACCGGCCTCAATCTGACCGGAGCCAACCACGTCGTTATGTACGACAGGTGGTGGAATCCGGCGGTCGAACAGCAGGCCATAGACAGGGCATACCGTATAGGACAGTCGAAAAATGTTCAGGTACACATATTCTGCTGCAAGGGTACGATCGAGGAGCGCATAGACGAACTCATCAACTCTAAGAAAGAAGTAGCTAACATGGTAATAGAGAGCAATGACACCTGGATCACAGAGCTTTCGGACAGAGAGCTTCAAAAACTGCTGTCTCTTTCGCCAAGCGCGCTGGAGGCGTGACGCCGTCATGGAGAGGGTGAGGCGAGTGGCGTCTGTAAACCGCAGCGGCATCAGAGCCAATACGGAATTTGACGGTTCTCACTGGTGGACCTGCGAGTGGGTCGCTCATATAGAGAGTATTTCAGCAAGCCCAAGGCAGATTTCCGCCGCAAGGAACTCCGCCCGGTCCGGCAGCGTGCTCGATGTGAGCCTGAACGCGGGAACTATCGAGGCCAGAGTTCAGGGGCGCAGGAAGATTCCGTACCAGGTGCGCTTTTACTGCGAACTGCCGACGGAGGAGCAGGCTGCCCGCATTAAACGCCGTCTGTCCGCGAAGGCGGCGACAGCCGTGTCGCTTCTGTCCGGCGAGATGCCGCCCGAGGTGAAAGACGCATTCGCGTCTGAGGGCATAGCGCCGCTTCCGTGCGGATTTGTCAAAAATCGCCGGCTGTGCAGCTGCCCCGACCAGGAGAGCGCCTGCAAGCACATACTTGCCGTACTCTTCGTCCTGGCCAGCGTCGTGGATCGCGACCCTATGGCACTCCTTAAAATCCGCGGGCTTGACCGTGATGATCTCCTGTCGTGCCTTCTTTCGCCGAGAAACAATCCGAGCGATTCCGCTCCGCAGCGGATTTGCGGCTCAGTCGAAGCGGCCCCTTCAGAAAACAGCGGGAGTGAAGGCGAGGGCGAAGGGGATGGCGCCTGGCCCCTTGACGCATCGTTTTACGGATCTTCGGAACTTCCGGGCGAATTAAAGGAACTCTGGAACCGCCCTTCGGAATGCGCGAGCTTTCCCGACCCCAACGCCCCTATCCTCAACTTCCCGTTCTGGAAGGGCGAGACGACGTTTTCCAATTCAATAGAGCCGTACTATGAAAATGTTCAAAAGGCGCTTCGCGGCAAATAATTCCAAGAAAAGGCTGATTTATCCTTAGACGCCTGAAGGGTGAAGCGTTGGAGCGGTTTGGACAACCGCTCAGCCACATCAAAAACAGCCTATTAATCGCGAATTGGTATGAGTCTCTAGCGGCAGCATAACTCAACTTGATAGTCATAATTCTTAACAGAGGAGATGACGGTGATGAGCGACAAATCGCTGGAACTGCGGAAAAATTTGGAAACTAAAGGTTTAGACGCCCTATTTATAACGAACCCGGCGAACCAGAGATATCTCGAGGGCTTTACCGGCGCCGATTGCTTTATGCTTGCCACCTGTGGGAAAAATTATCTTATCGCCGATTCGCGCTACGTCGAGATGGCGGAAAGAGAGTGCCGCGACGCGGAGGTTTTGCCTCACCGCGCTCCGAACCCTCCTCTGCAGGATGTCTTATCTCGCCTTGCAAGCGGCAACGGCCTGCGCAGGATAGGATTTGAGCGCGAAAGGCTCGCCTGGGGTCTGTACGACGATATAGAAAAAGCTCTCGGCGGCGTGGGCGTCGAGCTTGTCCCGACATCCTCTCTCGTAGAGGGCATAAGGGCCAAGAAGACGGAGGCGGAGATCGAATTGATCGAGGCGGCCTGCGGAATTGCGGACAGGGCTCTCGACGATGTACTGCCCATAATAAAGCCCGGCATCTCGGAACTCGACCTCAAGGTGGAGCTGGATTACCGGATGAAAATCGGCGGAGCGGACGATGTCTCTTTCGATACGATGGTGCTTTTCGGCGCGCGCCCGTCACAGCCTCACGCTAATTCCAGCCGCGGGGCGAGGCTTAAGGCGGGAGATTTTATCCTGATAGACTACGGCGCTTGCCGCGATGGCTACAGGTCGGACACGTCGAGGACATTCGTCTTCGGCAAGGCGAGCGACGAGCAAAAATTGGCGTACAAGACCGTCCTCAATGCCCAGGAGGCGAGCCTCAAGAAGGTGTTTCCGGGAGCGAACGGACGCGATATCAACGACATCGCGCTTGGAATAATAAAGGAAGCGGGACTTCCCGCGTTTGGGCACGGCATCGGGCACGGCGTTGGCCTGGAGATTCACGAAGAGCCGTCCCTGCGTCAGAACACGGACGTCTTTCTGGAGGCCGGAATGGTCATAACGATCGAACCCGGATCTTACAAACCCGGCTGGGGCGGCATTCGAATAGAGGACACCGTTCTGGTGACTCCGGACGGCTGCAGGATTCTGACGCGTTTTCCTAAGGAGCTTATGGAGCTGTAGAGGACGTCCTACGCGAAGTGTCGAGGTTTTTTCCCAAACAACTTCTAAGGGGCGCGTTAATTTGAAATTAGTATAATTGATTGAAAAGACCGATTTACACCTTGTACTGAATCTGGTAGAGTTACTATAGTCTGAATGTCTTATTGAGAGTTGTATTCCGAGAGGGGGCGTCTCGCTTGAAAAAACTGTTCGTGGTTTTAGCAATTGCGGCGATGTTATCCTGTACGGCTATCAGCTGGGCATTTGACGAGGGGCTGCTCCCTTCGGACAATCCGGCTATGGAGAACGAGTATGAGGCGGAGAAGCTCCCGCAGGGGAATATGGCTTTTTCGCAAGACCCGAAGGATTGGACAGCTGTGATAGTGAAGCAGGACTATTCGCCGAGTGTATTCGTTAGGCTATACGGAAGGGCAAGGAACGGAGCCGCGCCGTCCGAAGTGTTCGCTGGCGTGAGCGGCATTGACTCGCCCAGGGCGTGGATAGGCGACGCGAACGGCAGCGTCGCGGACAGCGCCGATTACGAGGGCGGCTATCTGATCATCGAGGGCGCAGCGCCGAGCGAAACCGCCGCGGGGAACGCGCGCGTGAACTGGGTGGGCTACCGTGATCGCGGCCGGACGCTGGTTCAGGTCTTTGAGCCTGACCCCATAACTGTAAGGGAAATGTCGAGCGGCGTTGCCGGCTCGCCAAAGGACGGCGGCTGTGACGCGGGATTCGGCGGCCTGCCGCTGTCGCTTCTCTTCGCCGCGTTCGCGGTCATTCGTTACTCCGGGAAAAGTTCGCGCCGCGCATAATAATTCGCGCGTACAAGTCAACCAGTCCATTACGGGTTGACTTGTACGCGCGCAATTCCGATTCCCGTTACTTGGAGCGCATGTCCTTTATCGCGAGCGCCAAGCGCGCGGCCCCTTCGTCTAAATCAGACTGACTGGCGAAGGTGAAGCAGGTCCTAAGACAGTCTCCGCCGCCCCCATTCGCGAAAAACGCCGGCCCGTTCACGAACGCGACGCCTCGTTCCACCGCCTTTAAAAACAGCTCTTTAGTGTCGATACCGGGCACCCTCAGCCAGAAGAAAAAACCGCCCTTCGGAGCTTTGTACTCCACATCGGGCGGGAGATGTTTCATGAACGCTTCGGCCATGCCCTCGCACTTTTTTGAGTAGTGTTTGATTATCTTGGGGAGAAAGCCGTCAAGATGTCCCTCCTCGCAGTATTGCGTCACAAGAGCCTGCGCGACGACGCTCGTACACATGTCAACCCCTTGCTTTACCAGAACCATCTTGCGAATTATTCGCGGATCGCCGGCGATCCAGGCCACGCGCACACCGGGGGCGAGTATTTTTGAAAAGGAACAGGCGTAGACCACGCGGGCAGACGTATCCATCGAGAAGATCGAGGGCTCGTCCTCACCCTCGAACCGGAGATGCCCGTAAGGGTCGTCCTCGAAGATCAGGATGCCGAATTCCGAGGCGATTTCCAGCAGTTTTTTCCTTCTCCGAGCGGAGAGAACAGCGCCTGACGGGTTCTGAAAGTTGACTATCGTATATATGAATTTCACTGATATTCCGTCATCGTGCGCCGCCTTCAGCTTTGCGGGAAGCAAGTCCACCATCATTCCTTCGCTGTCACAGGGGATGGTGATAAAACGCGCGCCGCGGTTGCGCATGGTGTGAATGGCCCCTGGATACGTCGGATCCTCGACGACAATCGCGTCGCCTGGATTTATGAGCGTCGCGCACAGAAGATCCATCCCCTGCTGAGAGCCGGTCGTTATGAGCATCTCGTCCAGTCCGGTGACGCGGCCCATGCGAGGGGCCATCCAGTTCGAGATGAACGTCTTGAGCGGTTCGTAACCCTCCGTAGCCCCGTACTGAAGAACCTCCATGCCGCGCCGTCCTAAAACAACCGATGCGGCGGCAAACTCCGCTACGGGAAATATCAATGGGTCTGGATTGCCGCCCGCGAAGGAAATCACACCAGGTTTTTTTGTGTATGGCAGCAACTCTCGAATTGGCGAAGGTATCATGTTTTTCGCCTGATCAGAAAATAGTCCGTCCCAGTTAATCTCATTCATTTGAATCCGTCCTCCTATATAAAATAGTTAATCGCTTGGCCTGTTATACAGCATCAACTCGGCGGAGCGTCCCATCTCGACGTAGACGTCTTCCATAACCTGGTCGACCGATACGGCTTCCTTGCCGAAGTAGTTGATCGTGACTTCGTCTATACTCGCCTGCCCCAACTCCACGCACTCCACCTTCGCGAGTTTTCTCGTCCCCGCGAATATTCGCGATACAACGATCTTCGAGCCGCCCTGCGGCGTATCGGGAAGGAAGATCAAGACCTCATCATCCCGGAGCCTGTAACCGGAGTCACACGCCCTGAGCGATCCCGCCACGAGCTTTCCAAACTCCGAAAACGCCCTCTTCATCGCCCCGTCGCTCGGTTTTATCGGCATATTGTCGAAAGAGAGCCTAAAGAGTATCACGGACAGCTTCCGTTCATACCTCCTGCACGCTTCTACGTCCGCGTTCGCGCGATACTTCAGGAAAAGCGGCGTAAAAAGGCCTGTCTGGCGGTCGATAGCGTCAGTAGGACCGGAAAACTCCTCTTTTGGTTTTGCGATCGGAGTGAGTATAAAAAGCGTCTGTCTGCCCCTCGATGTGCGGTTTGGGATCCATTCGGCCCCTGAGAACTTAAAGGACTGCGCGGTGTCGTAGTTGGGGAGGAGTGAGGAAAATTCCCCATCCTTTGCGTGCTGGTTACTCTTTCCCAGCATCGCGGACAGCGGCTCGTTTATCGCGACGACTGTATCCGCGCCGCCCTCACCCCTCTTTAAAAAAGCGCTGGGGAAGGTCATGGCGTCAAGCAATTTTTTCACCTCGAGAGGGCTTATGGTCTCGGGCAGAAGGTAGTTGTCCGCAATCGAAAACCGCTTAGCCGGCTGGGTTACGATCAGAGACATAGCCATAACCAGCCCTAAAGAGATGAGACCCGTTCCGACCCAGCCCAACAAGCCGCCAAGCCTAATCAGAAACGAGAGCAGAAGCAGCAGAACACCGCAGGAGATGAGCGATACCGCATTCGCGGCTCTGGGCATACCGTTCTTCCTGAGCGTTACGAAGAGTACGGACATAATCGCGTAACTGATAAACATGGCGAAAACAGCGGGCAGAAACGCCGGCCCTCTCGTGCCAGCGCCTTGGGACAGTATCACCGTGACAACGGTCGGGGCTAGCAGGAAAAGGGGTAACGCGAACACCCACCCAAGAGAACCGTTTTGAGATTTACCGGTAACTTTATGTTGAGAGCCAGAGACAGCCATATCGTTATCCCCCCAGCTTAGCCGAAATGAGTTCTTGAAAACAATATTAACAGGTGATTGCCCGCCGCGCCGCGCTTTTTACTGATTTTTACTATAAGGCCCAAGTTCAAGCGTCCGCCTCGCGATGTACTACGAGCTGAGGGAATGGGATCGATATGCCCTCCCTCTCAAACGCTTCTTTTATTTTGACGCGAAGGGCTCTTTCGACGGCCCATTGTGCACCAGGGACTGTTTTAATCAGCACGCGAAGCTGCAGGTCGCTCGCTCCGAAGGAGACTATTCCCTGCACGGTTGGCTGCCCGATAACATCCCTCCGGAAGCTCTCCGTGGCGTCCTTCGCGCAGGATTCCAATACGGCCAGCGCTTTTTGTATATCTGTGGCGTAGTCTACCCCGACTTCGACTAGGGCTACGGAAAATTTTTTAGTGCTGTTGGCGACCTGAGAGATCGTTCCATTCGGGATAACGATCAGCCGGCCGTCTGTCGCGCGCAGACTTGTCGCCCTCATGGTGAACCGCTCGACCGTCCCGGAAAAAGAACCGATCGAAATCCAGTCTCCAACATTAAACTGATCCTCTATGAGTATCAAGAGCCCGTTGATGAAGTCGCGCAGGATATTCTGCGCCGCTAGGGAAAGACCGAGCCCCACCACCCCGATACCGGCCAGGAGTGGTTTTAAGTCGACACGGAAACGACCGAGGAACATGAGGAGGAAGAATATCCCGTTGAGCGCCCGGACGGACTGCACAAAGAGTCCGCGAAACGTCTTTACCCTCTGAGCGATGACAACCTTCTGAGCTTCCTCGTAAGCGCCGGTCGTGAAAATCCGCTCGACGAACTTGCTCTTCTTGTGGAGCTTGATCAACAGGCGGTCTATCACGAACCAGGCGAGGATAACGGCCAAAGGCCCCGCGAGGAACATCACGGCGTCAAGCCAGTCTATCTGAATTTTATTTAACAGCGAATCCACGGCATCACCTCCAACGCGCCTTATATTTACCAACGGGCTTCCATGCCCGGCGCCGGTCCACTCGTTCGCTGACACCGAGTCCCCCGATGCGGCTTTACAGTCATCTTATGTTTTATATTTTTCTTCCAATTTACTCATCCAAAGGCCGAGGCATATTCCAATAATCAACGCGCCAGCACATACCAACGCGCCAATGCTCATATAGTTATAATTCATTGGAACAATCATAACTGTCGAGGCCAATACAATGCCCACAACGAAGTGGAATAATTCGGCATACGCCTTATGGAAAAGTTTATCTACCAACGCCGAAAATGAAAAAAGACAAACGGCGAATCCAAACATTATTGGCAATAACACCATGAAATTCATTGTTTTAAACGCGTCTACCATCGGCTTATAGACACCAAGGTACACAAGGAAATTTGAAGGACTCATTCCGGGGATCAAAACCCCAAGGGCGATCAGCGCGCCCGCTAAAATCCACGTTATAAAATTAAGGGGCAGTTGAGTCGCGAAGAAATTTTCCGCCGCATACAACAGGCAAAAGCCGAAAACAGCCGTCAACACAAGAACTATATAATGTTTTTTGTGCCGCCCCTTTTTCCCGGCCTCTCTCCACAGCGAAGGCAACGTTCCGATTATACAGCCTATGAATCCCCAAAGAACCTGCGCTTCGTAATTTTCAAGCAAAAAAGACAGCGGCCTGGCCAACAGAAACATTCCAAGGAGAGCGCCTATTCCTACTGGAATGAAGAACAATACATTTTTTATAAAATCTTTTGTAATATGAGCGATAAAGGAGATTATTCTTTCATAAAGGCCGAATATCGCGGCAAGCGCTCCTCCGGAAACACCGGGAAGTATGAACCCTGTCCCTATTAAAGCACCCTTAAACGCCCTCAAAATCCAATCAACCATTTACTCCCTCCGTTCATTTCCTAAATGTATTATATCAGGCTGGGGATTACAAGCGTTTCGGGAATTTTCGTCCAGAAATTTTTCAAGCGCGGCTGCGGAGCGCTCCGCGAACATGAGCGAACGCTCTTGTTTTGTCAATTTTTTACCGCCGGGCGTTTTTTTGAGCTTTTTGAGCCCTTGGTCGTCAAAGGGAGGAAAAATTCCAAGGTTTACGTTCATGGGCTGAAAAGATTTCGGCTCGGCTGTCGAAAGGTATCGCAAGAGCGATCCTATCGCTGTTTCCGCCGGCCATTCCGGCATCGGGCGGCCCAAAAGCAGGGCGGACATGTTTAGTGCGGCCGCGAGGCCGGACGCGGTGCTCTCGACGTACCCCTCTACTCCCGTTATCTGGCCCGCCAGGAACAGGTCTTCTCTTGCGACGACGCCTCCATTGCGGGGGCGCATAAACCTGTCCAAAACCCTCGGGGCGCAGACAAAGGCGTTTTCGTGCATGACCCCCTTGCGGACTAACTCGGCGTTTTCGAGGGCCGGTATCATTCTAAACACCCTGTCCTGCTCAGGCCATTTCAGGTTTGTCTGAAAGCCCACCATGCCGTACAGAGTTCCCTCGGCGTCGCTGCGCCTCAACTGAACCACCGCGTATGGAATCTTTCCGTTTGACGGGTCCGGCAGGCCTACCGGACGCATCGGGCCATATCGAAGCGTGTCGAGTCCTCGTTCGGCCATGACCTCGACCGGCAGGCAGCCCTCGAAATACCGTGGTTTTTTTGTGCCGCGCGCAATATGCTGCTGCGCCCTCTCAGCCGACGCCAGCTCTCTTTGGAAGGCCTCGTACTGTTCTTTGTCCAGCGGGCAGTTGATATAGTCGCCGCACTGTCCGTAACGGCCGGCGCGGTACGCCCTGTTCATATCTACGGAGTCGAGCGTTACAATCGGCGCCGCGGCGTCGAAAAAAGAGAGGCAGTCCTCTCCGACGACGTCCTTGATACTCCGTGCGATACTCTCGCCCATGAGTGGGCCTACCGCAAGTATCGCGGGTCCTTCCGGTATCCGGCAGACCTCCTCGCGTATCAGCTCGATGTTCGGATTACAAGTTACCGCTTCTGTCACAAGGCCCGAGAAGATCCTTCCGTCCACGGCAAGCGCGCCCCCGGCCGGCACTCGAGCCTTTTCGGCGCAACTCATTATCAGGCTGCCCAGCTTGCGCAGCTCCTCCTTTAAAATTCCGGCAGGGCTCGTTGGGCGATCCGCCCCCAGCGAGTTGCTGCACACCAGCTCAGCGAGTTCGCCGGTACTGTGCGCCGGGGATTTTTTAACAGGCCTCATCTCGAAGAGCTTAACGCGAATGCCGCGAGAGGCGAGCTGCCACGCGGCCTCCGAACCGGCCAGACCACCTCCTGCGACCGTTACGGCCTCATTCGAGCCCACGCGCCGTATCTTCTCCGTCATCAGGCTCCGTCTTATCGCGCTTCGGGGCGGCCGGTTTTTTCCAGCTCGTGAAATCGCAATCCGGGTAGCGGCTGCATCCGTAGAAGGAACGCCCTTTGAATTTGCCCTTGCCAGCCTTGCGCTGTATAACGTCCCCGATTCCGCACTTGGGGCACTTGAGCCCTGTAGTCTTGACGATCCTGCGGGTGTATCTGCACTCAGGAAAACCGCTGCAGGCTATAAATTCACCGAATCTCCCGTGTTTTATGACCAGAGGTTTGCCGCATTCGGGGCACGGCTCACCTATATCCTCCGGCGCTATGTCCACGCGTTCGGCTTTTGCCGAAACGTCGTCGAGGACCGGTTTGAAGCCCTTCCAGAAGTCCCTTATGATCTCGATCCAGTTTGCGCGGCCTGACTCGACAGAATCGAGCTGGCCCTCCATTCCCGCGGTAAACTCCATATTGATCAGGTTCGGGAAGTATTTCACGAGAAAGGTATTTACAATTCGCCCCAGTTTGGTCGGAGCGAGCTTTTTTTCCTCTTCCCTGTTCACATAACCCCTGTCGGCAAGCGTCTCTATGATAGAGGCGTACGTGGAGGGACGCCCTATGCCCTTCTCCTCCAGCACCTTGACCAGCCCGGCGTCCGTGTAGCGCGCCGGCGGCTGCGTGAACTTCTGCTCGCGCTTTATATCCGTCAGGTCAAGATTTTCACCGACCGATGCGACCGGTATATCCACATCCTTTACGCCAAGCGGCCACACTCTGCCCCAACCCTGGAACAGAACGACTATGCCGGCCTGCTTCATCCCGTACTCGCCAGAGACGGCCTCGATGGTCGTCCTGCAAACGGCGGCCGGCGTCATCTGACTCGCGACGAAGCGCCGCCATATCATATCGTACAGGCGAAACTGCTCGGGCTTCAGGTGTTCTTTGAGGGACTCCGGCGTGAGGAACGGATCTGTAGCTCGAATGGCCTCGTGAGCGTCCTGCGCCTTGCCCTTCGGGGTGTAGACGTTGGGCTTTTCAGGCAGATATTCGCTTCCGATTCTCTCTTTGATGTACTTGCGGGACGACGCTATTGCCTCAGGCGCAAGGCGAAGGCTGTCCGTCCTCATGTAGGTAATGAGTCCGACAGGCCCCTTGCCCGGAATGTCGACCCCCTCATAGAGCGACTGCGCTATGCGCATCGTCCGCCGGGGGGAGTAGCCGAGCTGACGTGAGGCCTCCTGCTGCAAGACGCTCGTCTTGAACGGCGGAAGCGCCCCTCGCTTCGTCTCCTTCGTCTTGAAGCTCTCCACCACTATGGGATTGCTTCTGATCGCACGTTCCGCCTCTATAGCCTGTTCCGCGCAGTCCGGCACAAAAGCTTTTTTATTTTTTTTGTCTACGCGCAGGATATATTTCCTGCCGCCTTCGGCTTTCGCCAGGACGTCGAGGAGCCAATACTCCTGCGGGACAAATGCCTCTATCTCATCCTCCCGCTCGCAGACGATGCGGAGCGCCACAGATTGAACCCTTCCGGCGGAGAGTCCGCGCCGCACCTTGTACCACAAAAGCGGGCTCAAGTTATAGCCGACGAGTCTGTCCAATACCCTTCTCGACTGCTGAGCGTCAACGAGATCCATGTCTATGTGATCCGGAGAGGAGACGGCGCTTTTAACCCCCTGCTCCGTTATCTCCTGCATTCTAATCCTGCAATCCGTCGCCGGGTCGATTCCGAGAAGCGTTGCCAGGTGCCACGCGATAGCCTCTCCCTCGCGATCAGGGTCAGACGCGAGAAGTGTCTTGTCGCTCGCCTCGGAGGCGGCCTTCAGGGCTTTGATAAGATCCGCCTTTCCTCTGACATTAATGTACTCGGGCTCGAAGTCGTTCTCGATATCCACGGCCAGTCTGGCCTTTGGGAGATCGCGGACGTGACCGATGCTCGCCTCGACGTGATATGAACGGCCCAGAATTTTTTCGAGTGTCTTTGCCTTTGCCGGAGACTCCACAATGACGAGCGTCTTCCCGGCGGACGCGGCTGCAGCGGCCGCCGCTGATTTAGTTTTTTTGGATGCGCTCGGCTTGCCGGCGCGAGCCGCCTCTTTCGCCGCCTTTGTCCCGCGGGTTGGCTTTACGCTTTTGCGCTTTGCCGTGTCGCTCTTTGCAGCCGTTCGCCTCTCGATATCCCGACTTTTACCGCCTTTAGAAGTGTCGGCGTTTTTTGTGCTCTTGGCGTCCTTTGCGCTGTTTGTTTTTTTTATGCTTTTTGTGCCCTTTACGGTCTTTGTGCTAGTCGCGAGAGTTTCCGCAATCTCGGTTTTGGCCTGAGCCTTTGCCTTTGCCAATACCTCCGCCCCTTTCAGCAGTACCTGCCCATCGTGTCTTCCGCTCCATTATCCGGGTCGAACAGAGGGACTCCTTCATATTCGGATATCTTCTCCATAATGAAAGAGATGGTGTCCGCGTCTACCCGGTACTGGTTCATCCCCGCGAGGATGACGGCCTGGAGAAGCGCCTTTTCGATAATTTCCGCGGGGCAGTATTGACTGTGGATAAATTTATACACCAACCGGGCGGCTTCCGGGGAAAGAGATTGACTCTCCTCCCTGGACAAAACACGGCTTCCCATACCGACTTCCCCCCTCAACCCTTACGTTTAGTCAATCCGCAAGGCTGTAACGCCCTGATCCGGATGAAAAAATTACCCCTCTGAGCGATAACATTGAAATCGCCTTAAAAACTTCGGCGGCGCTCATTTTAGCTTCATCAGCCAAGTTGTCAATAGTACGATCTCCTTGATTTGTCAATAGGGCTATGAGTATTTTTTCCGCCTCGGTCACATTGCCCGCGTGATTTTTAACCTCCCGCGCGTCATCCGCCCCGGAAATATCTTGGGCCGCACCCTTCTTTGGTTCAGTTTCCCCGAAAAAAATCCCGAAATCGACAAGAGGCATCGCCCCGTCAAAGATGAGGCAGTTCGAACCCCAGCACCGCTCGTCATCGATCCTCCCCGGAACCGCCCATACATCCCTGCCGGCCTCCGCCGCGTGGCGCGCCGTAATCAGCGCTCCGCTGCGGCGAGGCGCTTCGACGACAACCGTTCCGGACGAGAGCCCCGCGATTATCCTGTTTCGCCTTGGGAAGCGCCATCCGTTACCGCCGCATCCGAGGCGATACTCCGAATACAGCGCTCCGGTCTCCATTATCGCGCCGAACAGAGAGCGGTGTTCGCGAGGGAAAACGACATCGACGCCCGTCCCAAGCACCGCCGCCGTTATGCCGCCTTCGTCTATGCAGCCGGCGTGGACGGCGCCGTCGATTCCCTTTGCGCCTCCGCTCACCACGCTCCAGCCGCAATCGGCCGCCCTTTTGCCTATTTCGCGCGCGATTTTTATGCCGTATGAGCTGCAGCGCCTCGTACCGACGACAGCGATGACGTTCCCGGGCAGAGAGAGCCTCGCTCCTCTGACGTACAGGAGCAGCGGCGCGTCCTTCATCTCCAGAAGTGACGGAGGGTACAGAGGATTCCTGCACGTCACCAGCTTCACCCCAAGCCTTTCACAGGCTTCGATCTCGCGGTCTATCCACCCTGACGCGAGGTCATCGCACATCTGGCCCCTGTTACGCTCGTTTATACCCATAGTCTCCCAGAGGGACGGTCCGCCCTCGATAAACGCGTCAGGTTCTAATCCCGCGTCCTCAAATCGTTCCCACAGGCGCGCGTCATAATATTGGCAATTATTGAGCAGCAGAAGGGGGCGTACGAGATTATCGCCGGGCATGGTTCAACGCCTCTCCCCTGCGATATGAGAGCGACTCCGCGATGTGGGTCACAGCGATTTTTCGAGAGTTTTCAAGATCCGCTATCGTGCGCGCGACCCTGAGCACGCGGGAGAAACCGCGTCCCGAAAGGCGCAGCCCCCTCATCGCCTGCGCCAGAAATGGTTTCACGTCCTCCTCCATGACGAGATTTCGCCTCAGAACCTTCTCCGGCAGTTCGGCGTTGCAGTTGTATCCCAGTTCGCGCCAGCGATCCTGCTGTACTTTGCGCGCGGCCTGAACCCTGAGGCGCACGGACTCGCTCGGCTCGCTCTTCACTTCATCAAGTGAGACCAGTTCCTCCGGTTTGAGCCTCGGGACTGCGACGTGGAGATCTATTCTGTCCAGGATTGGCCCCGAGAGTTTCCGCTGGTACCGTTCAAGGGCGTGCGCGGTACACCTGCACTGCTCGGCCGGATCCCCCAGGAATCCGCACGGACAGGGGTTGCAGGCAGACACCAAGAGGACGCGCGCCGGATACGTGACGCTGCCTGCCGCCCTGCTGACGTTTATAATACCGTCCTCGAGAGGCTGTCTGAGGCTCTCCAGCACTTCACGTGAAAATTCCGGAAATTCATCCAAGAAGAGGACGCCCCGGTTCCCAAGCGATACCTCTCCGGGGCGCATGGCCGAGCCGCCGCCGCAGATCGCCACGGAACTCGCGGTATGATGAACCGTGCGGAATGGCCGGGATCGGCCTGATTCCAGTGACATCCCCGCGACGCTGCGGACCAGCAGAACCTCCATCATCTCCTCGTCGGAAAGGGGCGGGAGGATGCCCTTGAGCGCCTGAGCCAGCATGGTCTTCCCGGAACCTGGCGAGCCGGTCAGGAGGATGTTGTGGTGCCCTGCCGCCGCGATTTCGATGGCGCGCTTGGCGGCGAACTGCCCCTTTATATCCGCGAGGTCCACGTCGGCCTCGAATTTTTCATCCTCGAACCCCCTGCTCTCTATCGGGCCGAGCTGTTTTTCACCGGTGAGGTGCAGCATGAGATCTAAAAGGGTATCGACTGGATACGCCTTCACGCCGGAGACGAGCGCCACCTCGCGTTCGTTCTCGCGCGGCACGAAGAGCGGCACGCCCAGCTCCTTTGCCATCACCGCCGCCGGAACCGCGCCTCTGACCCAACGAAGCCTTCCATCGAGAGCCAACTCGCCCATAAATACGGCTCCATCCGAGAGGTTTACCCTTCCGGCAGCCTTGGCGAGCCCCACGGCCATAGGCAAGTCGAGCAGCGCGCCTTCCTTTGGGAGATCCGCCGGCGCGAGATTTATCGCTATTCGTCCCTTCAGCGTCAGACCTATTCCGCGAAGGGCGGCGCGAACGCGTTCCCTTGCTTCCTTTACCGCGGCGTCAGGCAGACCGACCACTGTAATCGAAAAAAGCCCCCCGGTGATTTCAACCTCTATCTCGACAGGGAGAGCGAGCGTTCCCTTTAATGTGATCCCGTTAATCCCTTTCATCATATAAAACCTTCGCCTTTATCCAGAAGTACGTGCAGTACTAATGTATACCAAAGCTTCCCCGCCGCCTCCGTAAAAAGCGCCGATTAATGCAAACTTTAGGCTTTTTATTTTCAATTGGTTTTAAGTGATAGAAAACGGCGTTTAGCCGTTTTCTATCCGGGCGACAGTCGATTGCGGCTTGCCCACTTTTTCCGCGTGATGTCGTTGCGTCAATCCCTCCGCCTCTCGAAGTTTCATCAAAGCCACGGCAACCTGATAGCATATACGCTATCAGGGTCAATTCACCCCATGAAGGATCCGCTCATTCCCATCGTCACGTCGCTGAATAGCTCTATGTCGAGATGTCCGGCGTCGTCCTCCGTGACGGCAAGGACATCTATCCTCCAGTCTCCGCTGTATGAGATTTTCTCGACGTATTTTCTGGCAGTCCTTATCAGCGTGCGGAGCTTCATCGGCCCGACAGACGTCTCGGCAGGCATGAGCTTTCCCACTCGCCTGGTCCTTACCTCCAGGATGACGAGGTCACTGCCGTCCATCGCGGTGATATCTAGTTCGCCGTGCCCTACCCTGATGTTCCTGCCCAATATGCGCCAGCCCAAACGTTTTATATAATCGGCCGCTATCGTCTCGCCTCTCGCTCCGAACTCCTGCGCGTCCATTTTGTTCAATCTTTTTTTAACCCCCCGCGCAACGGCTTGCCGACGAGTTTGGTAATATCTCCGCCCTCAAATTTGTCCACGCTGTAAAGGAAGGAAAGTATCTTAGCGACCGCGCGATAGAGATCGGGGGGAATCTCCTCGCCTAGTTCCAGCGCGAGCAGAGCGCTTACAAGCGCCGCGTCCTCCACGATAGGTATCTCGGCTTCAAGCGCGGCGTCGATAATTTTCTCCGCTACGCGGTTCACGCCCTTTGCTAAAAGCTTCGGAGCGCTGTCCTCTCCGGCGTCATATTTTAACGCCGCCGCCTTGATTTTCTTCTTGCCGATTCGGGCATTTTCAGGCATGTCTCACGCCTCGACGTCCAGCTCGCGTTTCGAAGCGGCAGAACGCTCTCCGCGTATCAGAGGTCCGATGCCGAGGTGCTGAAGGGCGATCGGCAGCTCGGCGAGTTCATCCCTCAAGGCCGGCAGATTATCCGCTACCGCGGATATCTTAGCTGTGTCCTCCAGTTTTAAATTTACGGAAAGCGATTTGGAGTTGGTCATGACATCTCCCAGAACAGAGCCCAAAAAACCGCCCTCCATCTCGAAGGACACCCACCACACTTGACGGTCGCCTCTCTCGCCCGATGAGAAGGACACCTTCGCCATAACGGGTTCGCTATCGTTCGCGCTAACGGGCCACCACGCCGGGGCCAGCAGCATAGCCGGGTCGAGGCCGCGCCGCGCCGGTTTTCCGGCAAGAGCGTGCGCCTTGAGGAAGTTTCGTACATCGCCGTCCTCATCCTCCTCCAGGGCGGCGAAGAGTTCCTTTGGCGAGTTGAATTTCCGCGAGTGGAGCCTGTTCTGGATTTTCTTCCATATAGCCATAGCCGCGTCCGGGTTCAATTCCAGATACCAGGCGAGAAGCGCGGCGTTGGCCTCTGTCATGGCCGCTCCCCTTGCCCAGAGCTCGGCTAAGACGCCTACCCTCGACGGCTCTCCGCCGTTTTGCATCCACTGCTGCCGCAGCGTCCAGATCACCTCGTCGTTTACCGGCAATCCCCTTGAGAGAAGCGCTGACGCGATCTGCTGATCCCGTCCTGAAAATCGCTCAAGAAGGGCCATGTCGGCCCCCTGAAGCCGCAGCAGGGGAGGTGTGGAGCTAGAGTCCCAAACCGCGCGAAAACGCTGGCCGACAAAGAGGGGAATGCTTGATCTGGCGTTCATCAGGTTGACGCCGATCCGCACCTGATACATTTCCCCATCCTTCCCTAGTACCAGCCCTTCGACAAGCGCCCCATCCGGTATCCGCGGAGGTCCCTGCGAAGCCGGCCTTACCGCCTGCCCTTCGCCGACCGGAGGTCTGACGCCGCCGGCGTTCGGGTTTATCGCGTTTCCCCCGAGTCCGCCTACGTAAGCCATTTCTTATATCCGCCAAAGGACAATCTATGCACTGGAGATGGGCCAAATTGATCCGCGGCGAGTCTGTGAGCGCCGGTTGGGTATCCCTTGTGCTTGGCAAATCCCCATTCCGGGTAGATCCGGTCGAGGCTTCTCATGACACGGTCGCGCAGTACCTTTGCCACGACCGAAGCCGCCATCACAGCCGGCACCTTCGCGTCGGCTTTCGGCATCGTTATCTGCATCCCAGCGGGAATATCGGGAATGAGGTTGATCCCGTCGACCACGATGACGCCGGGTTTTAGGGGCAGTGCCATCACGGCGCGCGACATCGCCCATAACGTCGCGCGGAGGATGTTCATCCTGTCTATCCTGATGTGCGACGCGGCTTGCGCCGTCCAGACGACCCCAAGTTCTGCCATTCGGGAAAACAGCCTTTCTCTCGCGGACTCGCTCAGTTTCTTCGAGTCGTCAAGCCCCTCCTTCAGGAGCACGCGAAACTGAGGCGGCGTGAGTATCGCGGCCGCCGCCACAACCGGCCCGGCGATCGGACCGCGCCCGGCCTCGTCGACACCCGCGACCGGAGTTGTTATTGTCTTCATTCCAGTTCGCTCCACGGTGGGGCGTCTCCAGGACGTTCGAGGCTCAGCCTTCCGAATTTGCCCGCCGCGAGCGCTTCGATAACAGCCTTTCCGGAGGACTCCAGATCGACTATGCCGCCGGGAAGAAGGCGTCCGAGGCGTCTGCCGACACTTTCCAAAATGTCTGAAGGGTCGCCTGAGGCGTCGATGCCCCAGGCCTCGGACAAGCCGGAAATCAATCCGTGTCTTTGCAGAAAAGCGACGCACTCGCTGGCGTGACCGGCCCACGAGCCTATCACCTGCGCTCTCGTAGACGAAATCCAGGATAGCATCCTGTGCGAACGGGCGTCAGAGTGCGGGTCGAGTATGCCGGGCGAGTCGGCGACGAGACAGTCGCTGCCCTTAAACCAAGAGACGCCCTTCGTCACACCCGGTATGCCGCCAACGACGGCGGCTTTACGGCCGACAAGCCCGTTCAAGAGCATGGACTTGCCGACGTTCGGGGTGCCGACGACAGCCAAACGAACCTCGCGGTAAACCGTTTTCGACGACGAGGACGGGCGCATCTCGGCTATGGCTTTCTTTAAAGCGCCCGGCGCGCCCTTTCTGAGGTCTGCCGGCCAGACCCGCCGCCCACGCTCATTGAAATAGCGCGTCCACTCAGCGGTGACATCCGGGTTCGCGAGGTCCGATTTCGACAAAACCGTCCATACGGGAAGGGTGTCGGGGAACGCGTCCAGCGTCGGGGAGGCGGTAAGGCGGGGCGCTCTGGCGTCACGAACCTCCAGCAGAAGATCGAGGGCCGAGGAGAGAGCGCCGAGCTGCCTTTTGCCCTTTGCCATATGGCCGGGGAACCAGACTGTCCTGCCCACGCCGATTAATCCAACAGCCCGATACGGCTGGGAGGCCAGTACCTGAAGACGGCGGGCCCTCTTATGAAGCCGCTTTTTACAAACTGTTCAGACCAGAATCTGCTGTCCTGCGAGTTGCCCCTGTTGTCCCCCAGAAAAAAATACTGGCCCTTGGGCACTACGACAGGGGACATGGTGTAATCGTCGGCGTTCTGGACATACGGCTCCGATATTTCACGCCCATTGATGAAAACCCTGCCGTTTTTCATCTCGACTGTCTCGCCGGGCAATCCGATTAACCTCTTCACGAAGTCTCTCATTGGGTCGTCCGGAAACTTGAAGACAACAATCTGGCCGCGCTTTGGCTCGATTTTCGGAAGTTTGTACCAGAACTTGAGCACGAGTACCTTGTCGTCAATGTTGAGTGTTGGTATCATCGAGCCGCTGGGTATCCAAAAAGCCTGAATGACAAAAGTCCTGAGCAGAAACGCGAGTACAAGCGCATACGCAACAGTCTCTATTACCTCGCGCCACCACGGTTTGGGCATTTCTTAAAACCTCCATTTCATTAATTACAACGTTCAGAGTTTATATCCCAAAGAAAAACCCTTCAACCCCTATTGACGTAAAAAACATACAAGGTAGATTATACTTCATGTACTTTCGTTTTTTCAGGGTTAATTTTGCGAAACCTATACACTAAACCGCTTGGATGAGATATAATTACCCGCACAAACAATACAGTTTAGGGGGGCTTCACGATATGCGGCGATATCGATGCATCATGTGCGAAAATAAGTTCGAGGCAGAGGATAAGGAAACTGTCTACAAGTGCCCAAAGTGCCGCGAGCGTTTCGTCGAGTTGCTTGACGGGCCGCCTATTAAGGGCAAACAATGGGGCAGCAAGAGTTTCAGCGTAAAATAATAGCGGATATGTCCAGCAAGGTCTTGAAATAGGACGAGATGCCATATATAATGCACCTCGTCATTTAAAGGGCGACTAGCTCAGCGGGAGAGCGCTTCCCTCACACGGAAGAAGTCACAGGTTCGATCCCTGTGTCGCCCACCAAGACACAGCAAGGGTTCAGGAGATTTTAACCTGAACCCTTTTTATTTTCTCTGTCCTCCATATGTCCTCCAAAATTTTTTCTCCAAATGCTTTTACGGGCATTCCCTCCTTCTAAGAAACTCAAAAAAACGGTATTTTCAGGCATCCAGAGACTTGCCCCAAAAGACGGGGAAATTGCAGCTTCTCGAAACCCGAGA
>JAISYM010000027.1 GCA_031269875.1 Synergistaceae bacterium | reverse complement strand
AAGAGATGACGGACCGGCGAACGAACGCAGCGAATCGGCGGCCGACATGGATGTCGGCCGAGCGAATCAGCTCAGGACAGAGGTGTATGAGCGGTCCGATTCGCGGAGTGAGTCGCCGGTCCGTCATCTCGGGTCCATCATTATGAGACAATTGTATAGTCATAATTTGAAATCAAAGGCCTGAAGGGTGAAGCGTTACCGGCGTTCTGCGGGATAAGCGGAAATTCGCCGAGTTTACTTGACAACCTCTTGATGCGTTCTATAATAAAATAAATCATGTAAGACATATTATATTTGACATGGTTCCCTCGTTTAAACGTGGGGAGCGTGTCAGGAGATTCATTGCGCGGGCGGATCGTGTCCGTGACTGTTTGCGGATTCCATTTAGAATCGGCGCGGCGCCGCAGGGAAGGGGGGCTTCATGGGTTGCCTTGATATCGTGTTTGCGTGGAAAAGAGAGTTAGGGAAGTGCTGATTAATGCGGCTAAACGACATTATGCCGTTTTGGAAGCGGGATGCCGCAGGGGTTTTTAATCTTCACCCTTTAGGCCTATAACAATAAATCAGCCTTTTCTTAGCCTCGTGAGACGAAGCGTTCGTCTCTTCAAAAAACAGAGGAGGTTCCGAAGATGTCCAAGAAAATGACCATGTTCGTTGCGGCTGTCCTTCTTTCCCTCTTTACCGTTTCAGCCTGCTTCGCCGCCGACGCGGCCAAATGGCCGGAGAAACCCATCACGATGCTTATCCCGTTCGCTACTGGGGGCGGCACGGATTTCAACGCCCGCCTCGTCGCCAAAATCCTGGGCGATATCACCGGCGTTCGTGTGAACTCTATCAACCGCACGGGCGGGCAGGGAGTCATCGGCCACACGGCGATCGCCAAGAGCGAGCCGGACGGCTATACGATCGGCGACATCGAGTGCGAACTAAACATGATGCATTGGTCCGGGCTGACCTCGCTAACTTACCGCGAACTCACGCCGCTGGCGCTGATCGTGTCCGTGGGCGGCGCGGTCTTCGTGGACGAAAAATCCCCCTACCAAAATATCAACGACCTGTTCAAGGCGATGAAGGCGCCCGGCAGCCGCTTCAAAGCATCCGGGTCGCCGCACGGGGGCATCTGGCACCTGTGCGCCGCCGGAATGATACAGGCCGAAGGCATTGATATGAAGAATTTCCAGTGGGTGCCCAACGAGGGCGCGGCGCCGTCTCTGCAGGATCTCGCCGCCGGAGGCCTCGATTTCGTCGTGTGTTCGCCTAGCGAAGCGGCGCCGCTGATGTCCGCCAAAAAAGTGCGCGCGCTCGCGACCGTCACGAAGGAGCGTCTGGCAGAATATCCCGATATCCCGACTCTCAAGGAGGCGACCGGATCGGATTGGCTGCTCGATTCCTGGAGCGGCATCGCTGCCCCGGGCGATCTGCCAAAAGATCTGAAAGACAAAATCGGAGACGCGATCAAGAAAGTATGGGAGACCGACGAATTCCAGAACACCATGAAAAAAGCCGGGAAGACGCCGGCTTATCTGGGGCCGGACGACTTCGAGAAATTTCTGGCCGAGATGGACGTGAACTACGGCAAAGTCATGGAGTCGGTGGGGCTCGTCAAGAAATAAGCGCCTATATTAAGGTGAGTAGGAAGGGGAAAAAACATGAAAATCAGCGACGCAGTCTTTGGGGTGATCCTAGTCGTTTTCGCGGCAATAATCCTTATCTATTCGCGAACCCTTCCTACTTTACCGGGTTACGCATACGGTTCCGGGTTCTTTCCGTCGTTTACCGCGATCTTCATCTTATGCGGGGGGATCGCGCTTGCGATACGCGGCGTTAGGGAGCGCCAGCCGTTACTCGTCCTTGGCGAGTGGACGAAATCACTCCGCCTGATTTCGAATATTTGCGTCATCCCGCTCAGCATTGTCTTCTATATAGCGCTGTCCGACACGCTGGGGTTCGTGCTGACGTCCTTTCTCATGATGTCCGGCACGATCTGGTGGCTCAGACGGAAAATCCTCTCGACTGTGATCGTGTCGGGGATCAGTTCGGCCTTGATCTATATTTTCTTTGCCAAAATGATGCTGGTCCCCTTGCCCACGGGATTTTTGGGAATCTGAGCGTGCGAGAGAGGGGAGGAATACCCGATGTTTAGCACGGTGATCGAAGCGTTCGGCATGGTTTTTAAACCAGACGTTCTGCTGGTCATGCTGGCGTCTTCCATTTACGGGATCGTCATTGGCGCGATCCCGGGACTCACTGCGGTCATGGCCGTGTCGCTGATCATGCCGATCGCTATTTTCCTCGACCCGATTCCGGCTCTCGCGGCGGTCATCGCGTGCGACGCAATGGCGGTCTTTGCCGGGGACATCCCCGGGACGCTTCTCCGTATCCCGGGCACGCCGGCCTCCGGCGCGTACACGGACGACTCTTATAAACTTACGCAACAGGGCAAAGCGGAGGAGGTGCTTGGTGCAAATTGCTTTTTCTCCGCGATCGGCGGGCTTATCGGACTGCTGGTATTGATGACTTCCGCGCCCCTCCTGGCGGAGATCGCGCTCAACTTCAGCACCTACGAGTATTTTTGGCTGGCCTGCCTGGGGCTGACCTGCGCGACTTTTATGACGTCGCAGGACAAGCTGAAGGGCATAGTATCGCTTTTCGTGGGGCTTTTTCTCACGACGGTCGGCTTCGACTCGATTACGGGGCAGCCGCGCTTCACCCTGGGCGTCACTGAGCTGCTCGGCGGCATTCACGTCATCCCTGTGCTCACCGGTCTTTTCGCGCTGTCGGAGATCATGCGCCGCGTGAGTTCCACGACCCCGCCGTCCGCGATGTACACGGGCAAGATCGGGTATATCTATAAGGGGATTTTCCACATGTGGCGGACGCACATTCCGCAGTTCCTGCGCGGCAACTTGGTCGGCGTCGTTGTCGGCGCGCTGCCGGGCGCCGGAGCGGATATCGCGGCGTGGCTCTCTTATGCCATCAGCAAGAAATGCTCAAAGACGCCTGAGAAATTCGGGACCGGCCACATGGAGGGGATCATCGAGAGCACGTCGGCTAACAACGCGGCCCTCGCGTCCGCCTGGATTCCGGCGTTTGTATTCGGCATCCCGGGCGACGTGACGACCGCGATGGTCATCGGCATTCTGTACATCAAGGATCTCAAACCGGGGCCGACCGCGTTCATCGACCATCCGGAGATCATCTATGGCGTGTTCATCTGCTTCGCCGTCGCGAATATTCTCATGCTTATTTTGGGTTATTATTCGATCAAGGCTTTCCGGCACATCCTGCGGGTACCACCGTTCGTGATGCTGCCGCTCATTCTCGTTTTTTGTACAGTCGGGGCGTTTTCGATCAACAACAGCCTCTTTGGAGTTGTGGTCATGCTATTCTTCGGACTGCTCGGGTACATAATGGAAGAGAACAATTTCCCCGTTTCCCCAATGCTGCTCGCCATCGTTCTGGGGCAGATACTGGAGCGGAACTTTGTCATTTCGATGGTCAAATCCGGAGGGGTATGGATCGATTTCTTCAATCGCCCTATCGCCGGAACGCTCGCCGCGCTGGCGATTCTTTTCTGGGTTTACCCCGTTCTTAAAAAAATCTATCAGATCGCGCGGCCTAAGGCGGCGTGAGAAAGCGGATAAAATATCTTCTGGAGGGAAATTAAATGGGTAAGATAGGATTTATCGGACTGGGCATCATGGGCGTGCCGATGGCGAAGAACCTGATCGCCGCGGGCTATTCGCTGGTGGTCTTCGACATCGTGAACGAGGCGGTCGAAAAACTCGAGGCCGCCGGAGCCGAAAGGGGCAGCTCGCCCGCGGACGTCGCGTCCAAGGCGGGCGATATCATCATAACCATGCTGCCAAACTCGCCTCAGGTCACAGAGGTCGTGCTGGGCGCAAACGGCCTCATGGACGGCTGCCGAAGCGGCCAGGTCGTCGTCGATATGAGCTCGATAGCGCCGCTCATAAGCCGCGGGCTCGGTGAAGCCCTTGCCGGGCGAGGCGTCGAAATGATCGACGCGCCGGTGAGCGGCGGACAGGAAAAGGCGGAGAAGGGAACGCTGGCGATCATGGCCGGCGGCAAGCCGGAGACCTTCGAACGCGTGAAGGACGTACTCGCCAAAATGGGAGCGAGCGTTTCGCTCGTCGGCGAGCTGGGCGCGGGCCAGATCACCAAGCTCGTCAATCAGATGATCGTTGGCGTCAACATCGCCGTCATCGCCGAGGGCATGAGCCTCGCCAAGAAATCCGGCGTCGACCCGCGCAAGGTATACGAGGCGATCCGCAAGGGACTCGCCGGAAGCCAGTGCCTGGAGGACAAGGCCCCCAGAATGTTCGAGGGGCGCTACGATCCCGGCTTCCGCGTCGCTCTGCACATCAAGGACTACTGGAACGTCCTGGAAACCAGCCGCTCCGTCGGCAGCGCCGCGCCCCTCTCGGCGCAGGTCGCGGAGATGATGATCGCCCTTGCCGGCGAAGGGCGCGACACCCTCGATCACGGCGCGCTGGGCCTCTATTACGAAAAACTCAACGGCGTGAACCTCAAGGAGATTTGAGCCGTACCAAGTTGATTTCATACCGATTTGTGAAATCAAAGGCCCGGGGGTGAAGATTTGAAGCCACGCCGGCGTGTCGTCGGGCGCTAATGACGCGTCTTGCGGCGCGTAACTCGGAAAACGAAATTAGCCGGGGTTACTTGACAACCTCTTGATGCGTTCTATAATAAAAGAGTTCATGTAAGACATATTATATTTGACATGATCCCTCGTTAAAACGGCTGGAGCATGTCGAGAGATTCATACCAATTCGCGGTCAACAGGCTTTTTTTGATGTAACTCAAGGGTTATCCAAGCTGGTTTTAACGCTTCACCCTTCAGGCCTTTGATTTCAAATTGGTATTATTACGCAGACGGATCGCGTCTGTGACTGTTGGCGGATTTCATTTAGAATCGGAACGACATATCATCTGGCTTCGCTATTTATTGTGCCAGCGAAAGGATGACCGCTGTGACAGAGATATTTTCCAGACAGGATTCTACCAAAAAACCGGCGATCATCGTCCGAAGGATACTCGACCTCATAGATGAGGGGACACTTCTGCCGGGCGAAAAACTCCCTAATGAGATGGAAATCGTCAGACAATCGGACATTAGCCGCGCCTCGGTGCGTGAGGCTCTCTCCGCCCTCGAACTCATGGGCATCATTAAGCGCGTGCCCGGGGAAGGCACTTACATCAGCGAACGCGGTCTCGCCGGCAAGTACACGCCGAAGAACATCCTCGATAAATTTCTAGAGGACACGGAGCGGGTGGGCGGCTCCTTCGAGGCCTTGGAGGCGCGCATGGCGATCGAGCCGTCGGTCACGATGATGGCCGCCCGACGGGCGGAGCCGCAGCAGATCGCTCGGATGGAGGCTTTGGTCGAAGCTTCCGTCGGAGCGTTGGCATCCCATGACGCGTGGCAGTTTATGGATCTCGACGGCTCGTTTCACATCGCCGTCGCGGAGGCGACGAACAACGAAACGCTGATGGAAATCAGCAGGGATCTCTTAAAACGCGCGGACGTGCACATGTGGCAGCGCTACAAGGAAGACCTTGGGCTGCTTGAAAAGACATTGGAGTCTCACAGGCAGATATTGCAGGCCATTAAGGAGCGGGATCCGGCGAAAGCCGCGTTCTACTCCGAGAAGCACTTGGCGCGCTGCGTATGAAGCGCCGCACCCAGAGCGAGGGGGGATTTGATTTCAAATTGGCATAAGACTGTCGGGATCCTTTCGCACAAGCCAGAACCGCGTACGAAGATACTTTTAAGGAGGTACCGTCAAATGAGGAGCAGGTTGTTTGCGTTGGTAACCGCTATGTGTACTATTACCCTGGTTTTGTTCGGATTCGGAGGTGCAGCCGAGGCGGCCTACAGCCCGATGGCGGACAGATGGAGCGGAGACTCGGTGACGATCGGATTTTTCGGCAACATGTCCGCCTCCGGGGCCTTTCAGGACGTTCCTCAGCGATTCGCGATCGCGGACTACATAGAAGATTTAAACGCGAGGGGCGGCTTGCTCGGTAAAAAGGTAAAATTCGTTTGGTATGACGCCGGACGCGACGCGCTGACCGAATCCGTTACGGCGGTCAACAAAATGGTACAGCAGGACAAGGTCGTAGGGATCGTAGGTCCGGGCGGCAGCCGCTACGCGCTGCCTGTCATTTCTCTTTGCAACGACTCCAAAACCCCATGCATCACGATCGGCGCCACGAACGCCAAGGTCACGGTGAATGAGGACACGGGAAAGGTAAACCCGTATATGTTCAGGGTCTCCTTCATCGACCCGTATCAGGGGAGCGCGCTGGCGAATTACGCGTATAAAGACCTCGGATTTAAAAAAATAGCCACGATAGCGGCCGTGGACGACCTATACGCGCAGGGCCTGCTGCAGTATTTCGTAGATGAGTACAAAAGGCTCGGCGGCGAAATTACGACTTCGCTCTCATACCAATCGACCGACGTTGAGTTCCGCTCTCAGCTTTCGGCCATTGCCGACTCCGGCGCTACCGCGTTGTTTGCCCCAGCGACCGAATATAAATACGCCGCGTTTATAGCTAAGCAGGCAGAGCAATTGGGTCTCGAATTCACCTATCTGTTCCCGGAAGCCGTGTACTCGCGCGAACTCTTGGAAAACGCGGGGCCTCAGATCGAGGGCGCGTATGTGTCAATCCCGATGGATGAAAACGATCCGCGGTTCGACGATTTTAACAAGGCGTTCGACGCGAAACACAAGAGTTCCGGTTACAAGGCCAACATGTACGCTTATTACGCTATGGATGGGGTCATGCTGCTGGAGTGGGCGATCAAAAAAGCGAACAGCTTCGACGGGGAAGCGATTAAAAACGCTCTTGAGACGGCAAAAGGCGTGCCGCTCTTTACCGAACCGTCGTTTACAATCGAGCCTGAAACGCACAACCCTCACAATAAGACAGTAAGCATCATGCGAGTGGAGAAGGGTCAGTATAAGCTGGTAGCGACATTTAAGCCCGGTGACTGAAGACGCCGCGGCGGCGCGGGGCGGATTGAGCTTTGCCCCGCGCTGTCCGGTAAATGGGAGCTGAAAAAACATGAATCTTTTTGTACAGCAGGTGGTGACCGGGCTGTCCATAGGCGGTATCTACGCGCTTCTCGCGGTCGGTTACGCGCTGATATACAGTATTTTCAAGTTTACCAACTTCGCCTTCGGGGCTATTTTGATGTGCGCGGCATACGGCGCGTATTTCGTGACGCATACTCTGAAGATGACCTCACTGGTATCGGGCCTTTTGGGAGCCGTTGTCATTGGCGTAATCGTCTCATTGGCCACGGAATTGCTCGCCTACAGGTCACTGCGCCGGCTGAAGGCCTCGCGCCTTTTTTTGATGATTTCGGCGATGGGCGTCAATATTTTCGTCCAAAACTTGATGACGATAATGATGAGCGCGAATTTAAGAAGCCTGGACATAAAAATGCCGTTTAACGTAATACGTTTCGGGAAAATCAGGATCGGCTCGCTGGATATTTTCTCACTGGTGATCTCTCTGATCGTACTCGGCGTACTGTGGATTTTCATCGAAAAGACGAAACATGGAATCGCGATCAGGGCCAGCGCCCACGATACGGACACGGCGGGACTCATGGGAATCAACGTCAACAAGATTTCATTTATCGTATTCGCGATTTCCGGCCTCACCGCCGCGATCTCCGGCACGTTTATGGGGATGAAGTACGCGGTGTATCCAACGCTTGGCGCCATTTCAAGCAAGGCTTTCATCTCAAGTGTCATCGGTGGTTTGGGGAGCCTTCCGGGCGCGGTGTTGGGCGGCTTTATCTTAGGCGTTCTGGAAACAATGATCTCGGGCTATATTTCTTCCTCATTCCGGGATCTGTTCTCGTTCAGCGTCATGATAGCGGTGCTGGTATTTCTCCCTAACGGTATCCTGGGGAGCGGCATTAATGACAAATTATAAGAGGGGAGGGGATTAGGCGTGTATCTTCAATCGCTCGCGATCTTCGCCTGCGTCAATATGATAGCGGTAGCCGGCCTTGTGCTGCTGACGGGATACACCGGCATTTTTTCCATAGGTCACGCCGGATTCATGGCCGTCGGAGCGTATGCCGCCGTAATATCGTTCAAATATCTGGCCGTTCCATTCCTGCCGGCGATTATCGCGGGCGGGTTTGTGGCCGTACTGATAAGCGTGATCATCGGATACCCGGCGCTCAGAAGCATGATGGCGGGCGACGCCTTCGCTATTGTCATGCTGGGTTTCGTGTCGGTCGTAAGGATATCGATCACCAATATCAAGCCCGTATTTAACGCCTCCTTCGGCATTTCGGATATCCCGAGGCTGTCCACAATGTCGGTCGTGCTTGCCTTTACGATCCTCTCCGTCTGGTTCATGCGAAATTTCCTGAAATCCCATTACGGCAAGAACTGTATTGCCATTCAGCAGCAGGAGACGGCCGCCGAGATGGTTGGGATCAACGTGCTCAAGACAAAGCTGATCGCTTTGATGATAAGCGCCTTTTACGCGGGCGTAGCCGGGGGGTTGTTCTCGTTTTTCGCGACGTATCTCGCGCCCACAAACTTTTCGGAAGCGAAATCAGACGATCTGCTGGCCGCCGTCGTCCTGGGCGGCATCAACACGCTGTCCGGCCCGCTGCTGGCCGCCGCGATCTTGGTCGTTCTGCCCGAATTTTTGCGCTTTTTGGCAATATGGCGATTGGTTTTCTACGGCGCGGCCTTTGTCGTCATCATGCAGTTCAAGCCGGAAGGCCTGATGGGTTATCGGGAAATTTCATTCAAGTGGGTCGGCAGGTTGTACGGGAAGGTAAGGGGGAAGGCGCGTGACTAAGCAAACGCCGCTTCTTGACGTGAGCCGTATGAATATCGTTTTCGGCGGGCTTCGCGCAATCGAAAACGTCAGCGTTCAAGTCAGCGAGGACGAGTTCATAGGGTTGATCGGCCCAAACGGCGCGGGCAAGACAACCTTTTTCAACGCCATAACAGGTTATGTAAAGCCCTCTTGCGGGGAAATCCTGTTCGACGGAAAGAGCTTGGCGCGCAAGCCTCCCTCGAAGATCGCAAACTGCGGTATCAGCCGCACGTTTCAGAACATCCGGCTCTTTCCCAAGATGACCGTACTGGAGAACGTCTCAACGCCGATGCACAGCACGCCGAAGTATTCGGTTTGGGCGGCGATGCTCGGGCTTCCCGTGGTAAAGCGCGTCCAAGCCGAGACCGACAGGCGCGCGATGGAGTTCCTCGAGATATTGGGCCTGGGGGAACACAAGAACCGTCAGGCCGGTACACTCCCCTACGGCTTGCAGCGCCGCCTCGAAATAGCGCGCGCCCTAGCGGCTTCGCCGAAACTGCTCCTGCTCGACGAGCCGGCCGCCGGTATGAACAACGACGAGTGCAGCGAACTGATAGAGCTTCTGCGCGAGATACACAAAATGTTCAGCCTGACCGTAATGATGATCGAGCATCACATCGATATCGTGCTGAAACTTTGTTCCAGAATTTATGTGCTGAACCTGGGGCAGCTTTTGGCGGAGGGAACGCCCAAACAGATTCAGACAGACCCCAAAGTGATCAAGGCATATCTTGGAGAGCGGAGGCGTAAAGCGTGAGCAGATTCTTGGAAGTCGAATCGCTAAACGTATACTACGGCGGCATTCACGCCCTGCAGGATGTTTCGCTTTACATCGATGAGGGCGAGATTGTCTCGGTGATCGGCGCCAACGGCGCGGGAAAATCCACGCTCTTGCGCACCATCGCCGGGGACAAGGAAATAAAGTCAGGAAATATCACCTTCCGCGGCGAACGCCTCCCTAAGACCTCTTACGAGACCGTGTCGATGGGCATCTCGCTCGTTCCGGAGGGACGGCGCATATTCCCAAACCTGACGGTGTACGAGAATCTCATCGTCAGCACCTACACCCGCGCGCACTCCAAAAAGTCGATCGATGAGGATCTCGATGAGGTGCTGGCGCTCTTTCCGCGGCTCAAGGAACGACTGAAACAGAGCGGGGGCACCCTGTCGGGAGGGGAGCAGCAGATGCTGGCGGTAGGGCGGGCGCTGATGGCCCACCCCAAACTGCTGTGCATGGACGAGCCGTCCCTGGGACTCGCTCCGATCATCATCGACGAGTTGTTCGAAAAGATCAAACAGCTGAACGAGGAGAGGGACCAAACCATCCTGATTGTCGAGCAGAACGCGTTTTTGGCTCTCGAAATCGCAAGCCGGGCTTACATCCTCAAGACAGGCAGCGTCACCCGCGAAGGTCTGGGGGCAGAGCTTCTGGGCGATCCGTCAATACAGCATGAATATTTGGGCGTGCATGACGACACATCCTATGAGGATGAAGATTAAAGCGCCCATTTAAAAAACGCCTTTTAAAAAACGAAAGAAGGAGACCGTCATGGGGAAAACGCAGCTGCTTCAGGAAATTGATTCTTTCATCGAGGAAAATGAAAATGACATCTTAAGCGATATGGCCGAGTTGGTATCGAAGCGGAGCGTGAGAGGGCCGGCGGAAGATGGCGCTCCTTTCGGCCCCGGTCCCAGGAGCGCGCTCGACGCCGGACTTGCCATCGCAAAGCGCCTCGGCCTCCTGGTAAACGATGGAGACGGCTATGTCGGCTGGGCGGACATTCCCGGAAAAGGGAAAGAGTACATCGGTGTCATCGCTCATCTCGACGTCGTTCCAGAGGGCGATGGCTGGAACTCTGACCCCTACGTTCTGACGGAGAGGGACGGCTGGCTGATCGGCCGCGGCATCAGCGACAACAAGGGCGCGGCGGTCGTCTCGCTTTACGCGGCGGCTTTTCTGGCGCGCGCCGGCAAACCGCTCAATTACGGCATACGGGTTATGATGGGGTGCGACGAGGAGTGCGGTATGCACGACGTAACCTACTATCTCTCGCGCAACCCCGAACCGATTTTCTGTTTTACGCCCGACGTGGACTTTCCGGTCAGCATCGGCGAAAAGGGCATTCATTCCGGCGGCGTCTTCGTCTCCGCCCCGGTCTTTACGACTATATCGTCCTTTTCCGCCGGTATCGCCACAAACGCCATTCCGGGCAGGGCGTCGTGCGTTTTAAGCGCTCCAGGAATGTCGGGGAAAAAATTCAAAGAGACCGAGGGGATCGCCGTCCTCCCCAGGGATGACGGTTCGTTTCTGATCGAAGCCCGAGGCATCGGCGGCCATGCCGCGCACCCGGACGGGAAGGTCAACGCGATTGGAATCCTTACCGATTTTCTGCTCGACAACGAGATCGGCGGCGCCGATGAGAGGCTTTTCTTGGAGCTGCTGCGCAAGATTCACTCCAACGCCTACGGCGAGGGGCTCGGAATCGCCTGTACGGGCGAATCGCTAGGCCGGCTGACCAGCATCGGCGGCGTCATCTCTCAGGAGGGCGGCGTTCTGCGCCAGGATATGAACATCCGCTATCCGGAGTGCGTCACCGGCGGGGATATCACCAAAGCCCTCTCCAAAATCGCGGCGGAGCACAACGCGCGATTCGAAGAAGGCGAGATCACGGAGCCGTTTTATATCTCTCCGGACTTCCCCGCCATCAAGGTACTGCTTTCCGCTTATAGGGAGATATCGGGACACGCGGCGGAGCCGTATACGATGTTCGGTGGTACTTACGCCCGGCACTTCAAGAACGCGGTAGGCTTCGGGCCGGGGGACGATTTTACGCCGCGGCCCTCGTTCGTCGCCTCGGATCACGCTCCCAACGAAGCCTCTTATTTCCCATCGCTGAAGGAGGCGCTCAAAATTTTTATATTGGCTCTTTGGCGGTTGCAGGAGCTCTCTCCCGAAGAGCTGGGAAGATGACAACCCGATTGTTACGGGCAGTTTAAGATTTGGAGGTCTTTACAATGAACGAGGAGAAAATACACATCCACATCGAAAACAGCCGCATATCGCATCCGGTATTCGTCGGCACGGAGGAGCACGTGAAGGCGCTGTTCGAGAGGAACCCCGATATAGCGGGCAAGTTACGCGTCACGATCGGAAGCAGCGCATACGACGAGATAGATCGCTGGACAAAGAGCGATTTCGAGGAATACTATCATTGCATGGAGACGGCTGATGTTCTCGTGGGCTACAGCTTCCCGACGGCAGATGTCGCGAAGTACGCGCCCGCGCTGCGCTGGATTCACTTCATCAGCTCCGGCGTCGAGCACATGGCGCCCTTCGGCTGGGTTCCGGAGGGTGTGACGCTCGTGAACAATCGCGGCGTCCATTTACCGAAGTCCGGCGAGTCGTTCGCGATGTTCCTGGGCATGCTCAACGCGCAGATTCCGCGTCTCGTTACCGCACAGCGCGAAGGGCGCTGGGATCGGGCCTTTACGTCGGTTATCGCGGGGAAGAAACTCGTCGTTTTCGGGGTGGGAAATCAGGGTGGAGAGGTCGCAAAACAGGCGAAACGGATGGGACTTCGCGTTGTCGGCATCGATCCCTACGTCACGGAGCACCAATGCTGTGATGAGATACACACCGCGGATCGCATGAAGGAGGATCTGCGCGACGCCGACTTTCTCGCCATAGCCGCGCCGGTAACGGAGGAGACGAAGGGGATTTTCAGCGAGGAGGTTCTTAGCTGGCTGCCGGGACACGCCGGACTGATGAACATATCGCGCGGCGCGCTGCTCGACCAGAACGCCTTGGACCGGAAGCTGCGCGCTGGCGAGCTCTCCTGCGCAGTGCTTGATGTCTTTGACCCGGAGCCACTGCCGCCGGACTCGCCGCTTTGGACGACGCCCAACTTGATCATCACGCCGCACGTATCGTCAGACGACCTCGTCAACTACATGCCGCTCACGCTTGACCTCACGATCGAAAACATCCGCAACGAGATGGCCGGACGACCACTTAAAAACGTCGTCGATATCGCGAGGGCGTTCTGACATGCCTGATTTGCCGGCGAAGCGCGGAAAAAAACTGAATGTGATGATCCTGACCGCCAAGGACAGCCTCAAGGTCTTCCGTATGACGGAGGAGCGGCTGGAGGCGGCGCTGGAGAGGTATCCGCAAGTCAGGGAGATTGCGGAGTTCTTCATCGTCCGCACGACGACCAGTTATGAGAACGATCCCAGCTGGAACGACGCCGACCGGGAAATTTTCGCCCGAGGTATCGAGGACGCCGACGCGCTGATCGGGTACATGTTCCCGTTCGAGATGATCGCCGCGCGGGGCCGGCGTCTGAAGTGGATACACATCATCGGAGCCGGCGTAGAACACCTGCACCCGCTGGACTGGCTGCCGGAAGGCGTCGCGCTGACTAACAACAGGGGCGCTCACGCGCCTAAGACATACGAGTACGCGATGATGGCCATGCTCATGCTGGGCAACCACATGCCGCGTCTGGCGACAGCCCAGAGGGAGCGCCGCTGGGACGCCCATTTCGTCTCGATCGTCAAAGGAGGAACCGCCCTCATTATCGGGGCAGGCAAGCAGGGCTCCGCCGTCGCGAAGGCTGCTCGGGCACTGGGCGTAACCCCAGTCGGAGTCGACCCGCTCGCCTGGGCGGACGGAGTGTGGGACGATATCGTAAGGCCCGAGAGACTGCGCGAACTGCTGCCGGCCGCTGACTACGTATTTCTTACCCTGCCCGCGACAGCCGAGACGACAAAATTTTTCGGGCGCGCGGAGTTTGGCCTGATGAAGGAGAGCGCCGGGCTGGTCAACATCAGCCGAGGCCGGGTACTCGATACCGACGCGCTGATAGAGGCCCTCGATAGCGGCAAGATATCGGGCGCGGTGCTTGACGTCTTTGACCCGGAGCCCCTGCCGCCGGACTCGCCGCTCTGGACGGCGCCGAACTTGACGATAACGCCCCACATGGGTTGCGACGACGAGGAGAACTACATACATCGGACGTTCGACATAGTGATGGACAACCTGCTCAGGCTGAATGACGGCGTGGAGCTCCAAAACAAAATAGATCCCGCGAAGGGGTATTGAAACCAAAAGCCAATATGACTATCCAATTGTCTCATAATGATGAACCCGAGATGACGGGCCGGCGACTCACTCCGCGAATCGGATCGCTCATACACCTCTGTCCTGAGCTGATTCGCCGGCCCGTCATCCATGTCGGGCGCCGGTTCGCTGCGTTCGTTCGTCGGTCCGTCATCTCTTTACACGAGACAATTGTATAGTCATAAAAGCCAATCAAAGACGCGTGCCAAGTTCTTTACTTGACACGCGCTTCATCCCGTCCTATAATCCCTTGGGTGTTATGACAAGCTTGCGGAGTGATGTTTTTGTCTTTCTTCGATGATAATATCCTGCTGGAGCAGCGCGTTCTCTTTGGAGAGCTTCTCGATATTTACGCCTCCCTTCTGACCGAAAAACAGCGTTTAGCCTGTGAGCTTATGCTGAGGGAGGATCTTTCCAGCGCGGAGCTGGGCTCTGAGTTGGGGATGACGCGGCAGGGGGCGAACGACCTCGTTCACAGATCCAGGGATCTGCTGCGTGAGATAGAGAGGGAGCTTGGCCTGCTCGGGCTTCGTAAGCGTTGCATGGAGTTGAGGGAGTTGTCCAGGGGGTGTGAGCCCCCGCTGCCTGACAGCGTAAGGGCGGGCATTGAGGGATTGCTTCTAGATGAGGTGGTAAACGATGTTTGAGGCGTTAAAGGAGAGGTTCGATAACGTATTCTCCTCACTGAGGGGAAAGGGCAAGCTTACCGCCGACGATGTGAGCGCCGCGCTGCGCGAGGTTCGCAGGGCGCTCCTGGAAGCCGACGTAAATTACAAGGTCGTCAAGTCGCTGGTCGAGGCGATAAGGGTTCGCGCGACGGGGGCCTCCGTGCTGAGCTCAATAACGCCCGGGCAGCAGGTCGCCACCGTGGTCTACGAAGAGCTGGTCAGCATCATGGGCAAAGAGCCCGCCCCGATAATCATTTCGCCAAAGCCGCCCTCGATTTTTATGATGGTCGGTCTGCAGGGCGCCGGCAAGACTACGGCGGCGGTGAAGCTCGCGAAGCGCATGTCGAAGTCGCACAAACCGCTCGTCGTGGCCTGCGACCTTCGCCGTCCCGCCGCCGTGGAGCAGCTTCGCGTTCTCGCTGAAAAGGCGGGGACTGCGTTCTTTGGGCCGGAGCCCGGAGAGACAGATGCCCTGGCCGTGGCAAAACGGTCTCTTGCCTACGCGGCTGATCATCTATGCGACCTGATCGTGCTGGACACTGCTGGGCGGCTTCAGCTCGACTTCGATCTTATGACCGAGCTGGAGGCTTTGAAACGCGATGTTCCGCCGCACGAGATACTGCTTGTCGTGGACTCTATGACCGGCCAGGAAGCGGTTGAGGTCTCCGCCGCCTTTAACGAGCGGCTCGGCCTCACGGGAGTGATCCTCACAAAGATGGACGGGGACGCCAGAGGAGGTCCGGCGCTTGCGATAAAGGCTGTGACCGGCGTGCCCGTGAAGCTTATAGGCTCGGGGGA
>JAISYM010000091.1 GCA_031269875.1 Synergistaceae bacterium | reverse complement strand
TGATAATCGTCCTGTTTCCGCTGAGCCGCATGGGATTCGCGGTCGAAGACACGGCTAATTACTTTGTTATGACGGTGGGGGTTTTGAATTTCGCGCTGTGGAAAAAAACGGGGGCACGGATGCGTTTCGACCGCCGCGAAGCCGCGCTGATCGCCGTAATCGGCCTTTTCATGGCGTTCTTTTACACCGGTGCTCTCGCTTTGCGCGGGGAGGATGTTTTTGCGATGTACAGGAGTGCGGATTTCGTCTTGTATCTCAACGACGCGAAGGCCGCGCTGTCGTCAAGCGCGGCGCGCTTAGGTACATTTCCCGCCGGCGTTCCGAGGGTGCTGAGTATTAGTCAGGCGCTGAACTTCCAGCTTCGCGGGTGCGTATTTCCCCATGCGTTACTGTCGGCGTTTTTCGGCGCTGACATCGCGAAGATCGCTTACCCTCTGCCGGCTTTCGTGATGTTTCTGAATATCATAACGTTCAGGATGTTCTTCAAAGACGCGGAAATCAAATTGAGCACGGCCTTGCCGATTCTGGGATTATTGGTCTTCAACGCGTTCTGGCAAAGGATGGTTTTCGACGCTTTCACGGGACAGTTGTACTCGTTCGGCATGGTGACGCTCGCGTTCCGCGTCGAATGTTATCTCGCCGGACGCGGGCGGTTCGATCCGTGGACATGCGTCCTGCTGGTCTTCGTACTCACGGCGAACGGCATGGCTTATCTCGAAGGCGTCGCTTTCCCCCTGATTCCGGCCCTGGCGCTCTTGGTCCCGGCGGTCTTGAAGGGGTTTGATGACCGCATGTCGTGCCTCAAAAACGCCGCGCTCGCGGGTGGGTTGTTTTTGGCCGCGAACTGGTATGCCCTCGTCTTGCTCGTCTCGTTTTTCCTGTTTCAGGAGAGCGTCCCGCAGGGATATGTCGAGAACATGCCCACGCTCGCCCACATCGCCGGATTGCGGGGGCTCTACGCATGGCCTTTTGTATCCCGCCCTGCCGTCCGGATACTCGCGGCCTGCGCGAACGCGGCGATGGTCTTCGCGCTCGCGCGCCAGATGAAAAAAGAGCGGGTTCTTTCGTTCATGGGAGCGTCTCTGTTGCTGTTCGCCCTCTTCCACCTGCTCGTCTGTCTCAGATATTTCAGGCCGGGCCAAGTCTCGAGCTATAATGTCCTCAAATCCGCGATGTCCCTGTCTTTCATTGTTGCGGTATTTCTGATTCGTTTCCTCGAGGACGGCCTCGGCGGCCGGGCATCTTCCGCGGTACGCGCCGTTTTAGCGGTACTCTTTCTGCTCGACTGCGCCTCGGCGTGGCGCAACGTGAAACTCCTTTCGACGGCACCGAGCGCCGCCATGTCGGAAAGTTACAAAGCCATCGGGATATTCTCCAAAAATGGGTCTTACGCCGGCGCGGACTTCCTCCTGCACTTCGACGATGATTTTCTCGACAACGCCGCGGCATACGAGGCCCCTTTCGGCCGGTCTTTCTCCAACAGACGGACATATTTCACCATTCCGGGCGGAGGGGTGGTGAAAAGTTCGTTCAAAAAGGGCGATATCTACGTCACCGACGCGGCATTCGAGGAAGTGACGCAGACCACCGACGCGCGGCCGGTTTTTGAGAACGATATATACAAGATATTCGAACTGGGAGATCGGGACGTGCTCCTGTATGAACGTACCGGGATGGAGGAGCGCGTGCGCGTGGTACGGGTCGAGGGCGAATACGCGGCGCTCCGGAGCCTGCGGGAGCGAACCGTCGGCTTCGGGTTTTGGGCGATGGCAGATAAACGCCTCGGCATCCGGGCTAAATTCCTGGACGAGTCGGGGGCCGTTCTTGCGGTCAAGGCTTACTTCAACGGCGAATACGCCGGGACGTTCGGTGAAGAGGGCGGTTACGTGACGGTGACGCTCGAGGATAAAAATATGACGCACGGCCGCAATGGTATCCGCCTCGAATTCGAGGGCGACATAGGACAGGTGTCGCTCGTCGGGATGAACATACTCTGATGCCGGCGGTTGCCGGACAGGGCGCCAACGAACTTGTCCGTGACGCCATCCTGTGTTACCTCAAGTTTATAAAGACATCGGCGCCACCCGTGTAAAGGGCGGAAGCGTCGGAAGCGCTCCCGAGAATTCCCGCGTCGCGAGCCCTGGCGGCGAGCTTCTTCCGTATGCCGGGAGAGCCGTTGCCGTCCGCGAAAAGCCCTACGCCCAGGTTGACCCTCTCTTGTCCCGCCGCATCGGGGTAGGGGGTTCCTATCAGGACATACGCGTAACGCGGGGGATTCGCGGCGCAGATGGGACGGTCGGTATAGATGTCGAGGCTCGCCGCGTCGGTGTTGGTGGGCCATGTCAGGTGATCGATGTAGTAGAGAATCGCGGCGCTCTTCAGATTGCGGAGGTCGCCAATAATTTTCGCGGCTTCAGTGCTGTCCATGGACATGCCGGTGGTAAGCAGGAGTATGCCGGCAAGCGTGGCGATGATCATGATGACTATCAAAAGCTCAACGAGGGTGAACCCGCCCCCGTGCGTTTTCATTGCCCAATTCCTCCCTTCGAGGAACTCACGATAAAACAATTTTATCACGGCGAAAGAAAAAGAGGCGCCCGAAGGCGCCTCTTTTTCTTTCGCTTTTCGCGTTTAGCGCATGTTCATATAAATTGACGTGCCGGTGGTGTATGCGGTGTCCGTGCTGTCGGTTTGGAACAGTCCCGTGTCTGTCGCCTTACCCGCGAGTTTCTTCTGTACGCCGACTGTTTTGTTGTTGTCACCGACAAGTGTTACGCCTATGTTGGCCCTCGGCGTATTCTGGCTGTCAGTGTATTCTGCCCCGATAACTACGGTATATCGCGTTGTGTCGACAGGACGGTCGGCGTAACGGTCAAGGCTTCCGCCTTCGGTAGAGTTGGGCCATCTCAGGTTGTCGCCGTAGAAGAGGAGCGCCGCGCTCTTCAGGTTGCGGAGGTCGTTGATGACCTTCGTCGCTTCGGCGCTGTCCGTCGCGGAGCCGGTGGCGAGCAGCATCATGCCGGCCAGGATGGCGATGATCATGATGACTATCAAGAGTTCTACAAGGGTGAAACCGCCTTTACGTGCTTTCATTGTGTT
>JAISYM010000082.1 GCA_031269875.1 Synergistaceae bacterium | reverse complement strand
CATCGTAGCTATGTGAAGAAAAATCATTTGAAAATCAGCGCCAAACAAAGCATGATAAAAGCCGTACTTAACGAAGAGTATTTCCTGGCATTAATCGGAAATTTATGAAACGGCCGTGACGTGATAAAAAGTCCGGGCCGGGAGGGCTGAATGTAATGAATGTTGGAGAAGCAGCCGCTAAAATCGAGGAAAGACTGCCTCTTGCCTGGAGCGAAGAGTGGGACAATTCGGGGCTTTTAATTGGCGATCCGGCGGCGATGATCGAGCGGATCGCCGTATCTCTCGACGCGACGGAGGGAACTGTACGGGACGCCAGGGAACACGGATGCGGGATGCTCGTCGTGCATCACCCGGCTATCTTTATGCCTATGAAGAAAATCGTTTCGCCTTCGCCGGTCGCCAAAATGGTAAGGGCGGCAATCACCGAAGGCGTTGCCGTCTATTCCGCTCACACGAACTGGGACTCGTCCCCGGAGGGGGTCAACGTAATTCTGTCGCGCCAGCTTGGATTGCTCGATGTGAGTCCGATTATGCCGCCGCATGACGGCGCGTGGGGTATGGGCGCTATAGGGAATCTGGCGGGACCGATGACGGTAAGCGGTCTCGCCGGAAGGATTAAGGAGCTGTGGGGGCTTTCGACGCTCCTGACGTATGGGGACGACACTGCCCCGCTTTCGAGGGTCGCGCTCTGCGGAGGGGCAGGAGGCGACTTGCTGCAAGCCGCCATAAGCATGAGCGCGGATGTCTTTATCACGGCGGACGTCAGCTATCACTATCTTCTGCACGCCCAATTGACCAGTACCCACCTGATCGTAGTCAATCACGGCGAGATGGAGAGAGCGTCGCTGCCCAATTTTTGCGCCCTTGTGAGAGAAGCCTCCTCTTTGGATGTAGTCCTTCTCGAAAACAGCAACTGGACTCCGCTCGTCATCTAATATATTATAATTATTGCTTAAGGACATGCTGATTTATCGTTAGACGCCTAAAGGGTGAAGATTTAAACCCTTGCGGTGTCCGGTTTCTCAGGCGGCAAAAGTCGTTCGGGCAGATTAATCAGCGTTTCCTTAACTCGCAGTTTCCACTTTTTCGGAGGTGTTCGTTTTATGTACAGAGTTTTCAGCGGAATGAGGCCGACGGGCAGGCTTCACCTTGGGCACATGGCCGGCGCGCTGACGAATTGGACAGCGTTGCAGGAAGATCACGAGTGCTACTATTCGATAGTCGACTGGCACGCCCTCATGTCGGATTACGCGGATCCGTCAAGGCTTGGCGGCAACACGATGGAGGTGCTGCTCGACTGGCTCGCGGTCGGCCTCGATCCCCAGAAGTGCGCGATATTCGTTCAGTCTCACGTCAAGGAGCACGTCGAGCTGCATCTGGCCCTTTCGATGATCTCGCCGCTCGGCTGGCTGGAGAGGAATCCCACTTATAAGGAGCAGATACTGAACCTCCAGAACAAGGATCTCTCGACCTACGGTTTTCTGGGTTATCCGGTGCTTATGGCCTCGGATATTCTCGTCTACAAATCTCATAAGGTCCCAGTGGGCGAGGATCAGAGCGCGCACCTGGAGCTGTCGCGTGAGATCGCTCGCAGGTTCAACAACTTTTACGGTAAGGGCCGCGAGATATTTCCGGAGCCGGAGATAATGCTCACGCACTACCCGAAGATTCCGGGCACAGACGGGCGCAAGATGAGCAAGTCTTACGGCAACTCACTGGATATAGCGGACGAGATACCGGTCTTAGACAAGAAAATACGCACGATGATGACGGATCCGGCGCGGGAGAGAAGAACCGACAAGGGTGAACCGGAGAAATGCCCGGTGTGGGATCTCCATAAGTTCTTCAACCGGAATGACGAACAGAGGGCCGAACTGGCGGACGGCTGCCGCACCGCCGGAATCGGCTGCATAGACTGCAAGAAGGCGCTGATGGTTCACGTGACGGAACACATGACGCCGATCCACGAGAGGCGGCGGCACTTTGAGGCGCGAGTGACCGAGATGGAGGATCTTCTTCACGCGGGCGCCATAAAAGCCAAAGATTGCGCGTCGCGCACGATGAACGAGGTCTATGAGGTACTCGGGATGTTGAAATGCAGGACGGCGGCGAACCGTTCCGACTGACGCTCGGAGACTTTTCCGGTCCCCTCGACCTGCTCTGTCATCTTGTGGAGAGCCGGTCGATCGACGTTTCCTCAGTGAAGCTCCGAGAGGTGCTATCTCAATATGTCGCGTACATGCTTACCGCGAAAAAGGCTTCGCTGTCCGATCTCGCCGAGTTTTTTTCGCTGGCGAGCGCCCTTCTGCTCCGCAAGGTGCGCTCACTCATACCGCGCCCCGACGCCGGGGACGAACGCGAGGGCTGTGACGCCGGAAGCGATGAGGACTCTGAGGACGGAGGGGAAATCAGCGAGGAAAGATTGAAGGAACTGCTCGAACGGTTCAGACCGTACAGGGCAGCCGCGTCGCGCCTGGCATCGCTCAAGGCGTCGAGAGAGCGCTCCTTTACGCGGCTGTCGGACGAGAGCGGGCCGCCCTGGTTCGATATAGGCGACCTGTACGGACTCGCGTCTCTCTGGTGGGGGCTTATCGAGGAACGATCCAGGTTTCGCGCGGCAAGAACGGAATCCGTCTTCATGGCGGATATACCGGACGCCGTGCCGGAGGAGGTACTTGTCGAGCAGCGGATGGGCGATATCTTAAAAGGCTTGAGCGGCATGGATAAAACGTCGTTAAGAGAACTGCTCACGCTTTTCGGAAAGGGAGAGCTCATTGTCACTCTGCTTGCCCTTCTCGAGCTTTCAAGGTTGGGCAGGATAAAACTCGCGCAAGGCGGCGCGTTGGAGGATATCGGTATTGCGGCAGCCTGAGAGTTACGACATTCTTATGAGGCAGTTGGAGGCGATTTTTTTTGTCGCGACTCAGCCGCTTTCCGAGGATGTCCTGGCGGGCGCGACGGGACAATCGGCAAAGGCGGTGAGCGAAGCGGTGGAGAGGCTCAGCGCGTGTTACGCCGAGGGCAGGGGCGTGACGCTCCTGCGAATGGCCGGAGGCTGGCAGATGGCCACGGCGCCCGACCTCGACAGAGTAATTGCGGATTTTCAAGGTTCAGTGGCCGCGCAGGTGAGATTGAGCAAAGCGGCGCTGGAGACGCTCGCCGTCGTCGCTTATAATCAGCCGGTAACGCGCTCTGAGATGGAGGAGATACGTACAGTCCGCTGCGACAGAGTCATAGACACGCTTCTGAAACATGGGCTGGTGCGTATCGCGGGACGGAAAAAGAGCGTCGGGAATCCGCTGCTCTACAGGACTACGGACGTGTTTCTCGAACTTTTCGGACTTGACGCCATCTCGTCTCTGCCTACCCTGGCCGAGTTGCAGGATACGGTAAAGGACACGGGAGAGGACGATTGGAAGGAAGACAATGAGTGAAGGCCGGATTAGCTTTCCGATTAGGCTCAACAGATATATAGCTTCTTGCGGCGTGACCTCCCGGCGCAAGGCCGATGATCTGATAAAGCTCGGGCGCGTTACGGTCGACGGCTTGCCGGAGGAGTCCATGGGCAGGGTTTTGGATGGAGGAGAGAAGGTCTGCGTGGACGGGCGCGATATCGCTCCGTCAAAGCGCGTCTACATAATAATGAATAAACCGCGCGGCATCCTGTCTGCGGTGAGCGACAGCCGCGGCCGCACCGTCCTCGATCTCTTGCCCGAACATTACGGGACGCTCGGCGTATTCCCGGTAGGGAGGCTGGATAAGGAGAGCGAAGGTCTCATAATCCTGACGAACGACGGCGCGTTCGCGCAGGAGATCATTCACCCATCTTCCGGCGTAAGGAGGATATACAGCGTGATCTTGCGCCGGGAGCTCGACTCGATCGGGACGGAAGAGTGGGAAAACGGCGTCGTGATAGACGGGCGGCGCGTCCGGCCTCTTGAACTTACGCCCCTTGACGGCGTTCCGGGGAAGCGGTTTCGCGTAGTTTTGGGGGAAGGGTTCAAGAGGGAGATTCGCCTCATGGTCCAGGCTCTCGGCAACAGCGTTGACCGCTTGAAGAGAACGGGCTTTGGCAATCTTTCTCTTGAAAAGTTGCCAGCCGGAGCGTATAACGAGTATAATTATGATGCAATAAGGAAAATGATCTGCGATGGCGGAGAGGTATGAGAGGCGGAGCAAGCGATTGATGGAATCAGTTTTTCAGAAGACTGTTCGGGGGGATACTTATGCAAGGATTGGATGACCGCACAAGAGATCTGATACAACGGCGCGTTTTAAAGCGCGTCAAGGATATTCCTTCTCTGCCTCAGTTCGTCGTGGAAACGCTGAACAAATTGGACGATCCTTTAAGCAGCGCTGTTGACGTAGGCAACAAACTGTCCAAGGACGAGGGACTCGTGGTGAGGGTCTTGCGCCTTGCCAACTCCGCTTATTACGGCCTATCCCGGAGAGTGACCGGCGTATCTGAAGCGATATCGTACCTCGGGTTTAAGACCGTCAAAAGCATCGTCCTTGCGGCTTCGGTTTATAAATTCATGGACAGCACTTTCTCCGGGTATTCCCTGGATCGCGGTCAATTATGGACACATTCCCAGAGCGTTGCCGCTTCCTGCCGGTATCTTTCCGAAAAACTGAAGATATGTGACCCGGAGGAGGCTTACGTGGGCGGTTTGATGCACGACATAGGCAAGATCGTACTGAACGACTACGTGCGTTTTGGTTACAGTATCATTCTCCGCTTGGTAGAGGAGGATAACGTGCCGTTTTGCGAGGCGGAGCGTCAGGTTCTGGGATTTGATCACGCGCAGGTAGGCGGTCTCGTCATGGAACAGTGGAACCTGCCTGAAGCGTATGTGTATATAACGACCTACCACCACACTCCTTGGGAGCTTCCGGAAAACGCGAAGGAATTCCAAAATGTCGTCGATATCGTTCACGTTGGCAACGCTATCTGCATAATGCTTGGAGTGGGCATCGGTGCCGACGGGATGCAGTACAACGTCTCCACGGACAGCTTGGAGCGCCTCGGCCTAGGTGACAACGTCGAAAACATCATGGGCGAGTTCGTGGATCTTCTCTCCGAGATGGAAGACGATACAAAAGACCTCAAAGCACACTGATGCCGTTGCAAGCGGGAAAGCCAGTCATTGTACTCGACGGCCCGGCCGGCGCCGGCAAGAGCAGCGTCGGTAAAGAGGTGGCGAGGAGGCTGGAACTGCCTTTTCTCGACACGGGCGCGATATATCGCGCGATTGCGCTGTTCATGCTGAGGGACAATATTACCCCAAGCGACACGTCGAAACTGACCGAGCGCCTCCGCTCCTTTTCCATTTCGTTCGCGGACGGCAGGGTTCTCGCTTGCGGAGAGGACGTCACCTCCGCTATAAGGACTCCCAAGATAGACAGGGAGGTGTCGGCGTATTCCGCCGTACCGGAAGTGCGGGGCTCGATTATCGATATACAGCGGCAGGGCAAATCCGAAGGCCTTGTGGCGGAGGGGCGCGACATGGCTTCTGTCATATTTCCCGACGCCGACTTGAAGATTTTTCTCACGGCGTCGCCGGAAGCCCGGGCCAGGCGCAGGTACAACGAGAGGCTCGAAAGGGAGGGAATGGCGGACTACGACGAGATACTGAACTTGGTCAACAGGCGGGACGCGAGGGACTCCAAGGTCACGCCGCTCGAGCCGGCACACGGCGCGATATATTTCGATACTACAGGAATGCGGTTCGAGGAGGTCGTGGAAAGCATCCTCGAACACGCCGCCAAGTTGAAATAAGATGACACTGAACGATGCCTTCTACTGGATCGTAAAGACGTTATTCCGCGCCCTGTTTACGCTCTACAATAGGCTGGAGATCAGGGGACTCGATAAGGTGCCTTGCGATACGACGTTCATAGTAGCTTCCAATCACGCGAGCTACATTGATCCGCCGCTTTTGGGCGGCGTGTTTCCGGGGCGCTTGAGGTATCTCGCGAAGGAGTCTCTCTTCGCCAACCCGATAATGGGATTTTTTATATCCACCCTGGGAGCGATACCGGTGAAGCGGGAGGATAGCCAGCGGGCGGGCGCCGTGATGAAGATTATGCTGGCAAGGCTTGCCGCGGGCGAGAGTTTCCTGATGTTTCCGGAGGGAACCAGGAGCAGCGATGGCAAGCTGCTTCCATTGGAAGGGGGAGCCGCCTTCCTCTCCGTAAAATCGGGCGTTCCGCTCCTGCCCGTATATATAAGCGGTTCGAGCGACGTAATGCCGCCTCATCGCTCTATTCCGCGTCCGGCTAAGGTTACGGTGACCTTTGGGGATCCAATTTATCCGGACAAGAGTATCGAGGGGGAAAAGCGCAGGCGCGAGTTGGTGATGAGCGCGCTGGAAGAAGCGCTTCATTCGCTCGAAAGGTAGGCCGCGAGTAATAAACTTCGCGGGGACGCCTGATTTTTTTTGTGCGCGGAATACGCGGGGAACTCGAAGAAACGAGATGGTGCTCGATGTATATAAGCATGACCGGGTTTGGTAGCACTCACATCGAAAGGGAGTGGGGCACGATATCGCTCGAACTGTCGAGCGTGAACCATAGATACCAGGAGATTTTCGCTCGTTTTCCGAGGGAACTTTCCTCATGGGAGCCGTGGTTTCATCAGAAACTGCGCCGCATGTTCAGGAGAGGCAAGGTTCAGGCCCGAGTGGATATAGTCTGGGCCTCGTCGGCTCTTGCCGTATCATTTAATAAGGAAGTCCTTTCCGCCTATTACCACGAGCTCTCCAAGGTGAGCGGCGAACTCGGGCAAGCCGGTGAAATTTCTCTCTACGCGCTTCTCGGACTGCCGGGCGTGATCGATACGCAGGAGCGTTCCTGGCTTTCGATGGACGACGATACCGAGGAGCTTCTGTCACAGCTTCTCGAAAGCGGCGTGGAGAACTGGCAGAAGATGCGCCTCACTGAAGGTTCTCATCTGAAGAACGCGGTAGACGAGCATCTGCTTCATCTGGAGCGCCTGATAAGCGAGATATCGACCAAATGGCAGGTCGCGCGCGACGCGGCTTTCGTTTCGATGAAGGAGCGCATCAGAAGGGCACTTGATTCGATATCCTCCGTCGCGGATGATTCGCGCTTTGCTCAGGAAGCCGTGTTCATAGCGGATCGGTGGGATGTGACAGAGGAAATCGCGCGCCTTGCCAGCCACACGGAGAAATTCAGGGAGATCGGAGAGTCACAGGAGTCATCCGGCAGGAAACTCGATTTTCTGATACAGGAGATGAACAGAGAGCTGAACACGCTTAACTCGAAGGTGGCGGATGCCGGTGTCAGATGGCTGGTGGTGGAGGCGAAGACCGCGATCGAGCGCGTAAGGGAGCAAATTCAGAACTTGGAGTGATATTATGAATTGTAGGCTCGTTCATATCGGCTTTGGGAATATGGTCGTCGCGGATCGCGTCGTTGCCATAATAAGTCCTTCGTCAGCCCCCATAAGGAGGATGAGGGACGAAGCGAGGGAAGCGGGGCTTTTAGTGGACGCGACCCAGGGACGAAAGACGCGGGCTCTATTGATAATGGACAGTAAGCACGTTATAGTGTCCGCCATTCAGCCTGAGACGATCTCGGCTAGATTCGAGGAGAGCGGAGACGAGGAAACCGCAAAATAGGAGGGCGGATATGAGCGGAAAGGGACACTTATTTATTCTATCCGGGCCCGCGGGCGCGGGCAAGGGTACCCTTCGGAAAATACTTTTCAAGGAGATGCCGGATCTCGTTTATTCTGTCTCCTGTACGACGAGGCTGCGGCGTCCCGGCGAGGTTGAGGGGAAAGACTACTACTTCGTAGGAAAGAATGATTTCGTAAATATGATCCAGGAGGACGCCTTTCTGGAGTGGGCCGAGGTTCATGGCAATTACTACGGGACGAGAAGGTCGGATGTGGAGACATGCCTCGATCTGAACTATGATATGGTACTCGAGATAGACGTTCAGGGTTCGCGCATGGTGAAACTTGCCATGCCTCAGGCGGTCAGGATTTTTATAACGGTTCACTCGATGGATGAGCTGGAAAACCGCCTCGAGGATCGAGGTACAGAGACGCCGGATCAGATGCTGCTGAGGCTGCGCAACGCCGCCAGGGAGATGCTTTACGCGGGAGAGTGCGAGCATACCATTCTAAACGACGATCTTGACAGGTCGTCGAAAGAGCTGATAGATCTCGTGTGGAAATACAGAAATCAATCAGCGGGGTTATAGGAGGAAAAGACAAAAATGATTTATACGGACCTGGAAAAAATTTATAAGCTGAGTGACGTAGAGAACAAATACGCCTTAGCTATGGTCATCTCCACGCGGGCGAGGCTCTTGAGCGAACAGAAGGGACGCCAGCTCGACGGGGAGGGCAGCGAGCGCTATATTACCCATGCCATTGAGGAGATAGAGGACGGAAGGCTCAACATCAAATCAACCTTTACGCGGCAGGAAGGCTCCGTTAGCAATGTTTCCCAAATGGGCGAGCAATAAAAAAATTCTCCTTGGCATAAGCGGCGGCATCGCCGCTTACAAAACCCCTGAACTCGTTCGCGCCTGGATTAAATCAGGGTGCGAGGTGGAGGTAATTTTGACGGAGACCGCCGTCCGGCTCGTATCGCCGCTTACGCTCTCCACCCTGTCTAAGCGGAAGGTCTGGCTCGACGCCGACTTCACGTCAGATGAAAGCGGGTGGAAGATACCGCACATAAGCCTGTCTCTTTGGGCCGATGTTCTCGTCGTGGCGCCCTGTACGGCGAACGTCCTCCGCATGGCGGCGTCCGGGGACGCCGGCACTCTTCTCGGCGCGGCACTCTTGGCCTGTTCGAAGCCCAAGGTGTTTTTCCCCGCGATGAACGATCGCATGTGGGCGAACCCGGCGACAAAGGAAAACGCGAGAATACTTGAATCGCGCGGCTGCGTCGTCGTAGACCCGGATTCGGGCAGCCTGGCCTGCGGCTATGAGGGTAAGGGGAGACTGCCGTCAACGGAAGCGATTCTGGACGAGACGTGGGCCGCCCTATGCCCGATCAAGGATCTCGCCGGAAAAAAGGTTCTTATCACCGCTGGTCCCACCCATGAATACATAGACCCGGTGCGCTTTATCTCGAACCCGAGCACGGGCAAGATGGGTTACGCTTTGGCGGCGGAGGCTCGCTACAGAGGCGCTTCGGTGACGCTTATTTCCGGGCCTTCGGCTCTGCGCGCGCCGTCCAGCGTTAAGCTGATCGAGACGGTCACGGCTCTGGAGATGCTGGACGCCTGCCTGAGCGAACTCCCCGAGTCCGATATCATCATAAAGGCCGCCGCCGTCGGCGACTACAGGCCGGCGAAATACTCCCCGCAAAAGATAAAGCGCCGGGACGGCATGACCATTGATCTGATCCAAAACCCGGACATCGCGCTCGAATTATCGCGCAGGAAAAAACCGGGACAGATACTGGCCGGTTTCGCGGCGGAGACGGAGGATATCTCCGCAAACGCCATAAAAAAAATTTCATCCAAGAACCTCGATCTCGTCGTCGCAAACGATGTCTCGGAGAGCGACGCCGGTTTCGGGACAGATACGAACAGGGTGAGGGTTTATTTTGCCGAAAAATACGGCCTTCCCCCGTCTCCCGCGATATTTGGGACAAAGCTGGAAACGGCGGCCGGTATTTTTGACCAGCTTGTTCGGCTTGACCAAATAAGAAAATAACCTTCCGGCGGTGTGAAAAAGATTTCGGTCGCGCTTCCTGGACCGTGGTGGAACACCTTCACATATCTTGCGCCTCAAACATATCCAGAGGGCGTGAGGGTGCGGGTGCCGGTCGGAAACGGAGGCAGAGTTGGCGTTGTACTCGATGAGGCCGAAGATGACTACGATGGAGAGCTTCGGGAAATAAGCGCCGTCATCGACAGCGCGCCGATCCTTCCCCCCTTTCTGATGCCGCTGATCCGATGGTTCAGCGAGACATATCTTTGCGGAATCGGTGCCGCGATGAAAACCCTTCTCCCCGCGAACTTTCTGAAAGGCGATGAGCTTGACGCCGGAATATCGCCGAATCCGCCCGAAATAGAAGCTGACGCCGCGCGTCCTCCTGATCGTTTCCTCTACGAGCCGCGCGATTCCGTTCGCCTTCTGCGCTATGCCGAAATGCTGTCGGACGGACGCCCCTCTTTGATTTGCTTCCCTCTCTACGACGCAGCGAAGGCATTCGCCGGCATTATAGGCGGCGGCGTTTTTCTTTACCCCAGAAGCGGGGCAAAGGGTGAATGGAGCGCGTGGAACAGCATTTTTTCCGGTAACGCTGGCAATATATTGGTTGGCGGGCAGACCGCCGCCGCGTCGCCGATGCCCGGACTCGCCAGAATTATAGTCGAGGACGAGAGCAATAACGCATGGAGGACGCTCCGGCCGCCGATCTACAACGTCCGCAGTCTTCTCGCGAAACGGGCGCGGATCGAGGGGACCGAGCTCGTACTCGGAGGGAGGATGCCGTCAGCCCGCGCTTATCGGATGCTCTCGTCCGCGCCGTCATGCAGTTTTGAAGTCAAAGACCCAAAGGGTGAAGCGTTAAAACCGCTTTTGGAAATAACTAAACCGCATTTAAAACAGCCTATTGATCGCGAAATAGTATCAGCTCAATCAGCCCAACAAGAGCTCCCGCGCGGAGGAGGAAAAAACTTCTTGTTCGTGGATCTCAAGCTGGCGTACTCGCCGTCGGTGAAGGGCGTACAGGACGCGTTAGCCGTGAGCGAGCCGCTCGTGAGAGAGACGGAGGCCGCGATAAGCGAGGGATCGTGGGCGCTTTGGATCCTCGACAGAAAGGGTTACGCCGGCGAGATAGTATGCGAGGAGTGCGGAAGCTCACTGCGCTGTCCGAAGTGCGGCGGCGCCATGAGGTGGGAGGTCTCAGCGGACAGGCTTGTCTGCGTCGCGTGCCGCGCGGGCGAGCGCGTTCCGATGATCTGCCCGCGCTGCTCCGGCAGGCTTTTGACAGCTAAGCGTCCGGGCCTCGAGGCGCTTCTGCCGCTCGCTAAGTCAGCGCTCTGGAGTCCGGTTCCGATTCTCGTGGTCACCGGTGACGAGACGGACGCGCTTGACGTTGTCAGAAAGTCGAAATCGGGTCTCGTCATCGGCACGAGAGCGGCGCTGTCGCTCTGTGACCTGGTGAACGTCGGCCTTGCCGGCTGGATAGACGCGGATGGCGAGGCCCGCTCTCAGGAGTACGACGCCCGCGCGAGGGCTTTCGGGCTCGTTTGGGAGTCGCGTTGGAGGGGTATGATGAAAAACTTCGGTGAACGGCGCGTGCTCCTGCAGACGAGGCGTCCGGGCAAAGAGTGGCAGCGTGGTCTTGCCGCGGATCGTCCTGGAAAGCCGGGATGGACGTTTTTCTGGCAGGATGAGTTGAGGGAACGCAGGGATTTTTCGATGCCGCCTTGCGTCTCCCTCGTTAAAATAGACGCTGACGCTGATGACATCCGGCTTTTGACCGAGAGATTCGACGAGGCTCCTTTTGAATACTGGCTGTCGGACTCAGGGGACTCGCAAAACGCTTCGGGCCCGATCGAGGCCGCGTCAACCCCCAGCCGCTCAAAAGCTCAGCCAAAAACTCCGAGAGCGACGATATGGCTCAGGACTAATCGTCTTTCAGCGCTTCGCGCCGCCCTCCGCCCCTTTTTTGATATCCGGCGCGCCAAGCGCGGCTACCCGTCGATAACGATCAGGCACGAATAAAAATATGCTGATCTTTCTTCCTCGCCTGTTTCCGCCTGTCTCGTCTTTGAGCAAGGCGGTCAACGCTATTATCCGGGCGAGTGATTTACAATAAGTGAGGCCCCCCTATATGAGATGCCCGTCGAAGTGAATTCTCGACCGGGACCTACGCCCAGTCTAAGACCGCCTTAAAAGAAGCTTCAGGAGTTTCCAAAAGAGTTCCGCCCACGTAAATGGGCGGTTTTTTATTGGTTGGTGCCGAGGGGGGACTTTGATTTATACCTTCGCACTATGATATAGCCGCATTGTTCCTTTTCATGTAGTCCGTTTTGTAGGCCAGACTCGTTTTTTTCACCGAGTTTCAGCGAAAGCGAATAGCGTGACGGTAGAATGTTTAAGCGCGTCGAACCTGTCAAAATTTTTGACCAGTTCGAACATTGCCGTCAACCGCCCACGGGCCGGCCTAATCAGAAGGCCCCGGCGGGTGGCCGGGGCCTTCGCGCAATCAGTCGGTGTTTGGCGGCGGGGTTACGAACTTTTCGTTAAATTATATGTCCCGTAGTACGTGATCTTAACGTTATCATCCACCAACGAGCCGCTCTCCACCACCGTAGCGGAAGTGTTCGAATTTACGGTCACATCGGCGTGGCTGCCGCCTTCGAGGAAGGTGAAGCTAAATTTATTCGCGCCTGTCCTTTGCACACGGACGCCGGAGACAGTATCTTTGATCGTCACGGTCGGCTGATCGGGAAATGAGGCTCCGTTATAATAAACATCCCAGAGGGCGTCATAGGTGATATTGACGGTCGCTTCAACAGTGCCTACTAACGCGACACGGTCAAACTCTATCTGCCCCTGCCCATTATTTAATTTAAGCTCGAGTTTTTCGCCATACGCGTTTTCCGCGCTCGCTGTGCCTGATCCGCCAGTTATAACCCACGTCCCGTCCAGCGCGTCAAAATCAACTTCCGCCACGCTTTCGCCGCCGCCTCCCCCGCCGCAACCGCCCACCATTACAGCGAAGCCCAGCACCAACAGCACTACCCACAACGCGCGTTTCGTGAATCTCATTTTGACTCCTCCCATTTATTTGTTTTTTGGAGCTTTGAACGCACTCAGCGCGGCACACTGAAGCCAGCCACAGCTACCCTCTCTTCGGCTTTCCGTAGGCGCACATGACGCGGCCTATTATGTCCAGGCCGTCGTATTCGGACGCCTGCTGGTCGCGCGTGTAGGCGATGACCGGGTAGCCCGGGGACGCGCTCCTCAGCTCGACGGCCCCGCCCGGCAGGAAGTAGACCCTTTTCAGCGCGGCAGACTTGTCCCCCCGTAGCGCACCATCGCCGAGTCCCCGCTGTACACTTCCTCAGCCAAGTATAGCATTTTCAGAAGCACTGCGTTTATTTAGTACTCACCGATAAAATTCATAATATCCGCCGCGACTTCCTCATCGAGATGTCCGTCCCAATGAGTATTGTGGCTGTAGCCTATCTTGGTTTGGAACAATATGTACTCCGAACCAAGCATGTCGATTAGATCTAGTTGATCCGCCTTCGAGAAAAATACGTCTTCCGTGCCCCAGATTATCTGCGTTGGAACGGAGATATCCTTCAGGATATTCGGATCGTTGCCAATACCGTTGAACGCGTTTACCCA
>JAISYM010000062.1 GCA_031269875.1 Synergistaceae bacterium | reverse complement strand
CTATTCATTACACGAATCGGGCCGCTCATACGTCTCTATCCTGAGTCGATTCGCTCACCGGGCATCCATGCCCAGTGCCGATTCGCTTCATTCGTTCGCTAACCCCGCCTCTTGAGAGTGATGCAGACGTAGTATACGATAAATAGAACCGCTATTAACCGGCACCCGCTTAACTATATCTGCTCACTATCGCTTTCAGCGTGTCCGAGACGGCGATCGCCGCGTCGATGACTCCGGGATCGAACTGCGAGCCGGCGCTTTTAACCAGCTCCGCCATAGCGTCTTCGAACGTCCACGCGCTCTTGTAGACCCTCGAAAAGACGAGCGCGTCCAGGACATCCGCGACAGCGGTTATACGTGCCGGAAGCGGTATCGCCTCCCCGGCGAGGGGCTGGATATCGGGATCCCCGGTATATCCGGCCCCGTCCCAGCGCTGATGGTGGTGAAGCGTTATCTGATACGCCATGCGCTCTATCTTCGAGTCGGCGTTGGCGTACATAGAGGCACCCCTGGCGCAGTGTGTCTTTATGATGTCGTATTCCTCCTCGGTGAGCTTGCCCGGCTTCTTCAAAACGGCGTCAGGGACAGCCACCTTGCCGATATCGTGAAGCATCGCCGCGAGTCTTATCGTGTCCTTTTCGATCCTGAGCGTGTCATCGTCCACCCCGCGTTCCCGTGCCCAGGAGTGGTAAATTTCCGCGGCGAAAGCACCCACCCTGTTGACGTGAGTGCCAGTTTCGAGCGGATCCCTCATGCTCGACATCTTCAGCATGGAGTCGATGAGCCGCTGCGTCATTATCGACCTGGTAAGGAACGGCATGGTCTGCCCCGCCAGCAGGTTGACATAGCGCGCGTCCGACTCTTCGAAGGGCTTTATCTTGCCGGCCGCGTCCTTGCTGTTTATCAGCTGTAGCACGGCGATCGGCGCGTTGCCCGCGCCGAGGACAGGGACGGCCAGCACGGAGACTGTGTGATAGCCGGACGCGTCGTCGAAGGAGCGGTTGAACGAGTAGGTAACGTCGTCCGGAATCATGGCGACGTCGGCGATGTTGAGGCTCTTGCGCGTAAACGCGGCGTACCCGCTTATCGAACGGTCGTTGATCGGTATAACGCTGTTCACGTAACGGTGCCTTTGCGAATTGTCCTTAAAGAGTGTGGCGTTCTGGACGTAAGCGAAGCGCAGGCAGTCACCCTCGACGAGGTAGAACGTCCCTGCGTCGGCGCTCGTCGCGTCCCGCGCCTCCGTCAGCATGAGGTCGATCACTGTGCTGATGTCCTCGAACCTGTTGACGTAATCCGCAAACGACAGGAGCCTTCCAGAGATGTTAGACTCCTTGTTCCTGTCCCTCTTCGTCCATGAAATGCCGCTGTTCGCGAGCCAGGGCAGGCTCTCGTTCAACCTGACGTCCGGGCGATACAGTTGCCCGCGTATTGAGTCGTACAGGCTTTGCAGCGGGGCGTCGGCAATGGAGATTTCCGCTGGCTGCGGGGAGCGCCACTGTACCTCGCGGTAGCGGTCAAAAGACCGCGCGATCATGGGGAAAAAATTCTCCGTGATTAGCAGCACATAACCGAGCATCCAGTCCTCGAAAGGCGCCACCTCTCCGTTTTCGTCCTTGTGGTTTATGAGCTGGAGTATCCCCACGAGTTCGCCAATATCGTCGATGATCGGCACGGTCATCGTCGAGATGGTCACGTAGCCTGTCTCCCTGTCATACTCGTCGTTGAATTGGAATTGCAGACCTGACGAGTTGTTCCTGACATCGCTCAGCAGAAGCGGCCTTTTCGTCTTGGCGACATACCCGCAAATCGAGTTGTCGCCTATCTGGACGCATTTCCCCAGCAAGCTCTCTGCCGCGGCGCCCTCTTTGACTTCGCCCTTTTCCATCGTCTCGTTCTGCACGTACACGAAACGGAGGACGTCCTTATCGACCACATAAATCGACGCGGCGTCAGCGGCCGATACGGTCCTCACTTCCGTGAGGAGATCCGATATCAAGTAATCGAGCCCGCTTGACAGCGAGTCCAGAAAAGACTCGATCTTCTCCATCATTTGAGTTTCAAATATCATGTGCCCGTAGCTGGCTATGAAGTTATTGATATAGAATTTACTCCTTTGATTACTTGTTTTCATAAGTATAAACACCGTCCCAATCTTCAGGCACAACTTCACCCATTGCCCTTGCCCTCTCGGCGAATATTTGGTACAGCTTTTCGTCGGGGCGCTTCCTCAAAAGCAGGCGGCACTTCTCCAGAGAGGATTCAAAATCGCCTGCGACGTAGAGCTTAAAGGCATCGTCCCAAATTTGCAGTTCTTCCTCTCGCGCTGTTGCCTCGTCTTGCGGCAATACCGAAAATATAGGGATCCCGGCGCTGCGCCCCTTTACCCTGACGATATCCAGGGGCATGAGCATGAACCTCCCGGCGCACAAGTCCGCCGTGTCCTTGCTGATCACCGCCCCGACCCCATATTTCGGACACATGCCCTCTAGTCTCGACGCCGTGTTGACCGTATCGCCTATCGCGGTGTAGTCCATAAGCTCGCTCGTCCCCATGTTCCCGACGTGGGCTAAGCCGGTGTGTATGCCGCCGCCCATCCTCAGGCGAATTCCGTAGTCGCGCTCCATGTTCAGGTTCAGCTCTCCCAGCGCGCGGTGCATCTCCAAAAGCGACTCGACAGCCTTTACCGGATGATCCGGCACGTCAAGCGGCGCGTTCCAGAACGCCATCAGCGCGTCGCCCACGAATTTGTCCAGCGTCCCCATTGAACCCCTGACGATCGACGTCATCGGCGCAAAGTAACTCCCAAGCATCCCCACCACCTGAGTAGGCGCCATTTTCTCGACGATCGACGTAAATCCGCGCAGATCGGTGAAAAGCACCGAGATATTCCTCTGCTCTCCCCGGAGGCTGCTTACGCTGCCCTCTTTCACGATCTGGCCCACTATCTCCGGCGACACGTAATTGGAAAAAGCCTTCCGCAGTACCTTCTTCTCGCCCTCCTCAAACCAAAACCTGACCGCGGAGGACGAGAGGGCCTGCAACGCCATATTGACGAGTGAATAAAGCGGCGTCAGGTAAATGCCCTTCGCGACCATCATGTAACGCGCGCCTGCCCACACAGACGCCCCGAGCAGCCCGCCAAGCGGCAGCGCGACGTGGGGCCGCACCACGCTGAAGAAAACCGACGCCATAACGCCGGTGAGCGCCATCACGATCAGCTCCAGCCCGACGCGCGATTCCGGCTCCGTGATAAATCGCCCCGACAGGATCGTGTCCACGACCGCCGCGTGGATTTCCAGCCCCGGATAAGACTTTTCGAACGGAGTGGCTCGCAGATCCAGGAGCCCCGCGCTCGTGGAGCCGAGGAACGCGACGCGCCCCGCTAGATCTTCCGGCGATACATCGCCCCTGATAACATCGACGGCGCTGTACCTGGGGTAGCTCCCGCTTGCCCCCCTGAACGCGATCGGCAGCGTCCCGCCCTTGGATATCGGGACCTCCACGCCCGCTACGCGGAGCGAGCGCGGCCCGTCCGCCGCGAGCCTGACCACGACGCTGCCGTCGCCCGCGCCCAAGGCAAGAGTCGCCAAGGCCAGCCCCGGTATATCGATGCCGTCGTAAGAGCTGAAAAGAGGTACCCTCCTGAAGATACCGTCCTCGTCCCCCTCGGCGTTCATCAGCCCTATGTATGCCGCGTTCCGCGCAAGCTCCCCGACCGGCATCTGTATGCCGTCGTAGTTTGGCACGTAGTCGGAAATGGACAGCGACAAACTCACCCCTGGATCGAAGAATTTCGTGACGTTTATCACGCGGGGGCGCACGTCGGCGCTGTCCGCCGGGTTTAGCGTCCCATACGCCGAAAGCACGACGGGGATCTGAGCCAAGACCGACGCGAGATATTTGTCGTTGTCCATCAGCTCCGGCGGAAGCCCGGCAATGTCCGTCTCTATCCCAAAATCTTCCTTGATCTGGCGCGACCACAAGAGCGGCGAGGTGCGATCCGGCTCCGACATCAGGATATCGACGCCGACAGACGCGACGCCGCCCTCATAAAGCGCCGCCACTAACTCCGCGAGCCTGTACCTCGGCCAAGGCCACTGCCCCAGCTCCGATATGCTCCGCTCGTCGATGTCTATCATTATCGGGACGGGCGACGGCTCGCCGCCGGTCAAGCCCCTCAGGAAAACGTCGTACACCATCATGTCGAGCCTGCGGATCATCGGCGGCTGCAGGGCGATCAGCGCGGACACAGCCGTAAAGCAGACGAGACAGCAGACCATCGTCCCAACCGTCTTTTTCGAACCAAGCCTTTCACCGATCCCGCCGGCCACAGATTATCTCCTGTAAGCTGATCGCGCCACTATATCCAGTATATCAATTTCGGAGACCGGCTTGTAATCGCGGACCTCGACGCAAACGTTGACGGTCAGGGTGTTCCGCTCAGGCTGCCAATTCTCCCTGAAGAGCGTATGTATGTGGCCGCACAGCGCGAGCGTGTTTTTCGGCTGAACCATACACGGGTCGTGCGTCAGCATGAACTCGAAATCGCCAATCCTTATGAAATCGCGGTGCTTCACCGACGCGAAACCAGCCTCCAGGTACTCCTCGCGCGTCATGTTGTCGTGATTGCCCACAATGAGATGAAACGGCCTCTCACGGGCGCCCATCCTTTCCAGTACGCTCTTACAAGCTTCGAGCGGAGAGTCCGGCTGCTTTACCCCAAAGATATCGCCCAATATGTAGATCTCGCTGGCATCCCCGGCGCTCTCCCTAAAGCGTCTTATGATGTCCTCGTTCATCCGTGCGGCGTCTTCGTAAGGCCTGTCACAGTAAGTCATAATATCGCAGTCAAAAAAATGCTGGTCGCTAGTGAAAAACCGCAATTGCGCGCACACCCCATTCAAACATTTAATCAGCGATCCGTTTATTTCAGCCCCGGCGAGCTGTTGTCGTTGCAGCAATCGTCGCCCGGGTTCCGGCCGCCTCCGGAGCTTTCATCGTCATCGTCATCGTCCTCGCCGCCGGAGTCGTCGTTTTCGCGCCCCGAATTCCCGGAGGCCCCTTGTGGATCAGCCTTGGGATTGTCGCCGCCGCCGCTTTTGTCCACGCCCTGCGTATCCCTTTCGCCGCGGACGACCCCCTCGCCCTCCGCCTCAACGCTCACCGACACGGCAGGGCTTACCGCGGGCGGGGTTGGCGCGATCGGTGAGACAGGTGAGACAGGCGAGAGCGTCGGCGCGGTTGGCGCAACTGGCGCTGCCGGGGCGCTCACTCTGACGGACACTGTGTCGCCGGGCCTAGTCATAGTCCAACTATCCCTGCCTGATTTGCTGGAGTAATTTACGACATGCCCCTCGCCTATGGCCTCCACGGTAAACTTCTCGTAACTCGCACTCACTTCTACGAGCAGCGTAGTCCCCCTTATGCCTATAGTGCTTTTCGGCGTCGTGAGCTTGAAATTCTTCGGGTTCCGCCGGACGATCTCGCCCGTTATTATCCTTGCGGCGCCCTGCATCACCCCGACATTGAAACGTTTCCTGTCCGGCGAAAATACGACGGATCTTACGTCGATACGGCTGCCGCCCGCTATTTCGAGGACAGATTGATCGACGAACGTCACTATCGCGTACCCTGTTTGATCCGTCTCCAGAATGTCGAACTCATAAATTTCTCCGCCGTCGACTAGGTCAACCCTGTTGCCGCCCCGGACAACCCAGAAACTAGGCCGCACCGAACCGGCAGTGCCGACAGGCTCGGCGGCAAGCGCCGCGGCAGCGAAGGGGGAGAATATCAGGAGAGACCAGACAAAAACAGCAGAAACGATTTTTTTGACCAATGAGTCCATCACCGACGAAACTCCTTCCGTCTCGATATGGCAAACGCCGAAAATATCGCGGCCATCATGAACGCCACCCCGCTCCAGATCGTGCACCCGCCGCCGCCTTTCGCGGCGTTCCCTGTCATGCTGTTGTCGCCGGGCGC